>NZ_JAZZJS010000039.1:0-93148 GCF_056180635.1 Denitrobacterium sp.
AGCTCGCTGGCATTCAACGTTGCCAGCTCCACGGCATCATCCGAGATATCGGTAGCGACAACCTGGGATTCCGGAATCTCCTTCGCGATGGAGCAGGCAATGCAGCCCGTACCAGTGCAAAGGTCGACCACGCGGAACGGATTCTCTTCGCGCTCGGAAATTTCGGGGAGCGCCGATTCGGCATGAGACGCCGCCTCATCTGCGACAGCTTCACCATCGGCGCGCTCCTCGGTAGCGCGCGCCGCCTCGCGCAATGCCGCAAGGCGCGGTTTCGCGGCAGAGATGGCCTCGCTCACGAGGACTTCGGTTTCTGGCCGGGGAATGAGAACACCCTGCTTCACGTGCACCGTGATGAAGCGGAAATCGGTGGTGCCGGTGATGTACTGCAGAGGCTCGCCAGCGCCACGCCTGCGCGTATAATCGCGCAGGACGTCACGCTCTTCGATGGTAAGGGGACGGTCGTAGTCGGCGTAGAGCTGAATGCGGGAAACGCCCAAGGCCTCGGCAACCAGCCATTGAGCGGAGAGAAGAGGGTTCTCGTCGCCCCGCTCGCGCAGGTAGCCGCTAATCCATTCGAGGATTCTCTTGACCGTCCACGTTTCGGACATTTAGACAGCCTGCTCCAGCTTGCGTGCGCGATCGGCTGCCTGCAGTGCGGTGATGAGCTCGTCGATGCCCGCGCCGCCTGCGTTCAGCAGGATGCCGTTGTACGTGCCGTTATAGCCGATGCGATGGTCGGTTACGCGGTCCTGCGGGCCATTGTACGTGCGAATCTTCTCGGAGCGGTCGCCCGTGCCAATCTGGGCACGACGCTCGGCGCCTTCCGCGGCGCGCTGCTCTTCGAGCATCTTGTCGTACAGACGCGCGCGCAGAACGGCCATGGCCGCAATCTTGTTCTGCAGCTGAGATTTCTGATCCTGGGACTGAACCACCAGGCCAGTGGGCAGATGCGTGATGCGCACGGCGGAGTCGGTGGTGTTAACGCACTGACCGCCGGGGCCACCTGCACGGTACACGTCGATGCGCAGGTCTTCCTGCTTGATGTCGACTTCCACCTCGTCGGCCTCGGGCAGAACGGCCACGGTTGCCGTGGACGTGTGAATGCGGCCCTGGCTTTCCGTCTTGGGAACGCGCTGCACGCGATGGACGCCCGATTCGAACTTCATCTCGGAGTACACGCGGTCGCCCTTGACCTTGAACTGGATTTCCTTGTAGCCGCCAGCTTCGGAAGCGGAAGCGTCGAGCGTCTCGATCTTCCAGCCCTTCTCGTCGGCCAGATGGGAGTACATCTTGTACAGGTCGCCCGCGAAAATGGCGGCTTCATCGCCACCGGCACCTGCGCGGATTTCGACGATAATGTCCTTCTCATCGGCCGGGTCGGCGGGAATGAGCATGAACTTGATGTCTTCTTCCAGGCCAGGCAGCTCGGCATCGATGCGCGCGATTTCCTCCTGGGCAAACTCCTTCATGTCGGCCTCGCCGAGCATTTCCTTGGCTTCGGCCAGGTCGTCGAGGTCTTTCACGTATTTGGCGGCCGCCTTGGCAAGCGGGGTCTGGTTGGAATATTCCTTGGCGAGGCGGTTGTATTCCTTCTGGTTGCCCAGAACCGCGGGGTCGGTCATCTTGACCTGAATCTCGCGGTACGCCTCGATGATCTTCTCGAGCTTTTCCTTTTCGAGCATGTTTCACCCTTCGCCTGTATTCACGAAAACGCGCCGCAGTGCGACGCGTTCGCATATATCGATATTTTCCCCGCTCGTATGCGGAGACTCATATAACTGGGCTATCTTAGCATGATGCAAGCCACTCTGCAGCGACCTCCGCAGCATTTGCACCATCGGAAACCGCCGTGGAAACCTGACGCAGGCGCTTCGTACGCACATCGCCCGCGGCGAATACGCCGGGAATCGAAGTGACACCGCTTTCATCTGCGATGATGTAGCCAGCTTCATCGAGCGGCAGCGCCGAGGCGAACGGCTCGGTGTTGGGAACCTTGCCAACGGCCACGAACACGGCGCTCGTGGGAATGACGCGTTCCTCGCCCGACAGGTTGTTCACGACTGCCACGCTCGAAACTTTGCCGTCTTCGCCCATGATTTCGCGGACCTCGGAGTTCCACACGAACTCGATGTTCTCGGCAGCTTCCATCTGCTGCACGCTTGCCGCGCTCACGCGCATGGCATCGCGACGATGGACCACATAGACCTTGTTGCAAAGACGCGCCAGGTAGATGGCATCGCTCGCGGCGGTTTCGCCACCGCCCACGATGACGACGTCCTTGCCGCGGAAGAACCCGCCGTCGCAGGTGGCGCAGTATGAAACGCCCTTGCCCGCGTATTCCGCCTCGCCGGGAACCTCGAGCTTACGGCTGCGGGCGCCGGGCGCGAAGATAACCGCACGCGCCTGATACGAGCCGGAAGCGGTGGTAATCACCTTGGGAGACGATTCCAAGTCGACGGAAACGACGTCTTCCTGAACGCTCTGGGCGCCGAAGCGCGTTGCCTGCTGGCTCATCTGCATGGCCAGCTCGAAGCCGCTCACGCCTTCCGCGAAACCCGGGTAATTGTCGACCTTGTCGGTCTCGCCCATCTGGCCTCCCGGCATCATGCGTTCGAACATAACCGTGGAAAGGCCAGCTCGGGCACTATACAGCCCAGACGTGAGGCCAGCCGGGCCCTGGCCGATAATGGCAATATCAAACTCGTTCATATCGCAAACCTCGCAGACCGCTTATTCGAACAGCGCGAGCACGGAAGCCTTGGGCTGCGCGCCGAGGGTCTGATTCTTCACCTGACCGCCCTCGAACACGATGAGCGTGGGAATGCTCATGACGTTGTAGCGCTGGGCGATATCGGGGCACTCGTCGACGTTCAGCTTGTAGACGCTTGCCTTGCCCTCCATCTCGACGGCAATCTCGTCGATCATGGGAGCCATCATCTTGCAGGGACCGCACCAATCGGCGTAGAAGTCCACCAGCACGGGTTCGGAAGCCTGAAGAACCTTGGAATCGAATTCTGCGGAAGAAAGTACGTGAGCCATGATTTACTCCTTTTTCAGTGCGCTCAATGCGCTTCATGTGTTGTGTGTAACTATAGCGCCCCGAACAACGAATATCCGCTTCGAAACGCCTTCGTTATTATATCGTCATATTTAATTGCATGCAATTGTTTGTAGAATACGACATCCTTTGCCGCCCGCCGAATGAATCGCAGGAGCCGCGCTCAACGCGTACAATAGCGAGAAGGCAATTACGGGAGGAACCATGCGTAAGGCAATTATCTGCGCGCTTCTATGCGCCACATGCATTCTGGCATTCGGATGCTCGAACTCGGGCCAGGAAAACCAAGCCGCGAACCAGGAACAAGCCGCAAGCGAAAGCCAGCAGAGCGCGCAAGGCGAAACGCAGGAGCCTGCAAAGATATACTCAAACGAGCTCTTCACGTTCGATTTTGCCGAAGGCGACCAGTCGAACGCCGTAACCATCGCAGATGGCGAGAACCTGCATATCGAGGCAAGCGTTTCCTCGGGCTCCCCCACGCTCACGATCTCGGAAGAAGGCGGCTACACGGCATTCGAGAGAACTCTTTCGGGAAGCGTTTCCCAAACCATCGACGGCATCGCGTCGGGCACCTACGTGGTGGCGGTAACGGGAGACGCTACTGGCACGATCGCCTTCAGCGTCGAAACCGCAAACAAGTAATTAGCGGCCGCAGCAATCCCGGTACTCGAGTCCGCTTCCGCACGGACATGGGTCGTTGCTGCCCACTCTCATCAGCTCGCCACGCTCATCGTAGAATTCGCGGCGTCCCGTTAGACGCTCGCGCACTTCGCGGGGCGACCAGCCGTTGTTTTCCCACGAAGGAACATTGTCGTAGACGTTGGCCACAAGCTGATGCAGGCGATTCGCGTCGGAACAGCAGCCCTCAAGGCCCACCTGCTGGGTATAGGCATGCATGGCCTGCACGTCGCCGATTTCGATAGCGCCCAGCACAAGCTCCTCCACCACCCTATCGGCGAACAGGTAGTCATCCTGGCCGTCGGGAATGTGCGCATCGATGAACGAGATGAGCGTCTTCACGCACGAATTCTCGAAGATCACGTCGAACGCATCGGCGTCGGGCGAGTACGGCGGCAAGGGTCGCATGGAATACTTCTCGTGCTCGCGCGCGAGGTAATGGCGCATGCCCTCCAGGTTACCCAGCTCGTCTTCGAGCATGCGGCGGAATTCGGCGATATTGCGCTCCATCGACATGAAGGCCTGCATGGGCGACGCATCGGTGATGCGCTGCGCGACCTGCGCAGACACGTAGGCTTCGTCGAGCGTGAAGTGCATGGCGTATACCTGCCCCTCGTCGACCCAGATGACGAAGGGGGCTTCCTTGTCCTGGCCGGCACTTACGGCAAGAGCCTTGAAGGCTTCCTCGCTCATGGGGTCGCTCACGCAAGCGCAGTACTGGCGATACGCGTCGGGCAAGCGCACAAGGCCGCAATACAGCGTGCAAAGCCCGATGACGTTAAGCGCCTCGTCGTTGGCATTCATCTCGCGCGTGGGCGCCTGCGACTCGCCAAACCGCTTGGCGAGATACGCATCGATTGCGCTATCGCGCTCATCACCCAAAAGACCCGCAAGCGCGCCACGGTGAAAGCCCTCGGGAAGCACCTCGGGCTCGCTAGCGTCGAAGCGATCGAGCGAGCTCATGAACTTCTCGATTTCGAGCATGCGCTGCTTGTCGTGATAGGCGCGCGAACGCTCGAGGAATTCCGCCTCCGTCGTGGCCACGCCTTCCTGGCAGCGCACTTCGAACTCGTCGTAGATGGCGCGCGCACGCGTTTCGGGCACGTCGCCAATCGAAAGAAATCCGTCGTAGATAATGGAGCCCTCGAACGGAAGGAGCACGGCGTCCACCACGGCCGGCACGCGCCCCAGGACCTCTTCCCATTCGGCTTCCACGCCTTGAACGCTGTACACGCCCGATTCGTTCATGAGCACGGCACGCCCCTGCTGGTAGCGCACCACCGTGAACGTGCCGGAAAGGGCGTACTTCCACGACTCGCACAGCGACAGGTCGGCCTGCGGAAGGTCGTAGGGATTATCGCGCACGAAGTCGTCGATGACGGCCACGTTTTCCCAAAGCTCATGGGCGATGAGCGCGAGCTTCGCCTCGATGAGCGGGTCGCGGTCGTCGACCTCGTTCGCATCAACCACGCTGAATCGCCCGTTCACATACGTGAGCAGGCAATCCATCACGTCGAAATACCTATCGCATTGGGAATCGGTGAGATGCATCGGAACCTCTAGTGAGCCTGGGCCCAGTTTTCGCCAGACTGCACGTCGACGATGAGGGGCACCGAAAGCTCGGCCACGTTCTGCATGACATCGCGCAGAAGCTCGCTTACTGCCTCCACCTGATCGGCGGGAACGGACAGGTCGAGTTCGTCGTGCACCTGAATCATGAGCTTGGCGTTGGGGAACTCATGACGCAGCCTGGATTCCGCCTGCACCATCGCCATCTTGATGATGTCGGCGGCGCTACCCTGCATGGGATGGTTCATGGCCGTGCGTTCGGCGAAGGAACGCTGCTGCGCATTGCGCACGTTGATTTCGGGAATATGGCGCTTCCTACCGAACATCGTCTCGGCGTAGCCATGCTCGCGGGCGAATTCGATGACGCCATCGAGGTAGGAACGCACGCCGGGATACGCCTCGAAGTACTGGTCGATCATCTGCTGGGCCTCACCAAACGAGACCTTCAGGCTCTGGGACAGGCCATACGCCTGCTGACCGTACACGATGCCGAAGTTTACGGCCTTCGCCCTGCTGCGCAGCTCGGGCGTTACCTCATCGATGGGCACGCCGAACACATGCGACGCGGTTGCCGCATGGAAGTCGGCGCCGGAATTGAACGCGGCCACGAGATGCTCGTCACCCGAAAGATGCGCGAGGAGGCGCAGCTCGATTTGGGAATAGTCGGCCGACACGAACACGTGCCCCTCCTGAAGGGGAACGAAGCATTCGCGGATATGGCGACCGAATTCGGTGCGCACGGGGATGTTCTGCAGGTTGGGGTCGCTCGAGCTGAGGCGGCCCGTCGTGGTAACCGTCTCGTTGAACGACGTATGCAGACGCCCATCGCCACGGCGCATCTTCGGCAGCGCGTCGATGTACGTGCTCTTGATCTTGGCGAGCTCGCGATACTTCAGAATGAGGCCAGGGAGCTCATGCTCGTTGGCAAGCTCGGAAAGCACCTTGGCATCGGTGGAATAGCCGCGCGAGGTCTTCTTCTTGGGCTTCAAGCCAATGACCTCGAACAGGATATGACCAACCTGCTTGGGGGAATCGACGTTGAATTCCTCGCCAGCCACCTCGTAGATCTGCGCGACAAGCTCGTCGAGCTGGCCCTGCGTCTTCTCGCCAAGCGCCTGCAAGTGGTCGGCATCGATAGCCGCACCCACGCGCTCCATGGACGCGAGCACGGGAACGAGCGGAGCATCGATATCGCTGTATACGGAATAGACTCCGTCGTCTTCCAGGCGCCCCTTCAGCTCATGCGCAAGAAGGCGCATGGCCGCAGCCTGCACCACCAGGGCGTCCGCGTCATCGGAAACGCTCGGGAGCGCGCCGCCCAGGTAACGCTCGGCAAGATGCGCGGGCTCGTAATCGCGTGCCGAGGAGTCGAGCACGTAGGCCGCGAGGCTCACGTCGAACAGCTTCATGTTGAAGAGGTCGGGCGTGTGGATGAGCTTTTCCTCGGTGGTGTCGGCGGGATAGACCTCGCCAGCCACCTGCTTGGAATCGAACACGGCAACGGGAATCACGCTGGAAACGAGTACGGCGTGCGAGAGCATGGCCTGCGCAGACGAGCCATCGAGCAGCGCGCAGCCCTCCGCCGTGGATACGGCAAGCATGAGGTCGTCGCCGAAGATCGAGGCCTGCTCGCTCTTCTTGAACGCAATGCCCACCACGTCTTCGGCGTCATGCGCCACGCCGTCGTCCAAAACGGCGTCGGCAAATGCCATGGCCTCTTCGCCCGTGAGGTAGTCGCGCCAGGGAATCTCGACGCTCTTCGAAACCACTTCCCCGCCGATGAGCGCAAGCGCCTTGCCCAGATGGGCCTTGAGACGCAGCTTCTCGAAAGCCTCGGTAACCTCTTCCGCGCTGAACGACGGAAACGCAAGGCCCTCGAGGTCGAGCTCGAAGTCGAGGTCGCGCTTGATGACGGCAACGTCGCGCGACAGGAATGCCGCATCGCGGTTGTTCTGCAGATTCTCGAGCTGCTTGCCCTTCAGCTTGTCGAGGTTCTCGTACACGCCCTCCATGCTGCCGAACTGCTGCAGGAGCTTGGACGCGCTCTTCGGGCCGATGCCGGGCACGCCGGGGATGTTATCGGACGAGTCGCCCATGAAGCCCAGGTAATCGGGGATCTGGGCAGGCGTTACGCCGTACTTTTCCTCGACCCCCGCCGGATCGTAGATCACGACGTCGGAGATGCCCTTCTTGGTGTTGACGATGTGCGTGTGCTCGCTGGCAAGCTGGCAGGCGTCTTTGTCGCCGGTAACCAGAAGCGTGTCATAGCCGGCGGCATCGCCGCGTGCGGAAATGGTGCCCAGAATGTCGTCGCCCTCCCAGCCGGGAACCTTCACGACGGGAATGTTCATGCTGGCCAGGATGTCCTCGATGAGGGGGAACTGCACGCGCAGCTCGTCGTCCATGGGAGGACGCTGCGCCTTGTACTGCTCGAGCGCCTCGATTCGGAACTTCGGCTTGCCCACGTCGAATGCGCAGACAACCGCGTTGGGAGCCGCTTCCTCGATGAACTTGAAGAACATGGAAAGGAAGCCGAAAACGGCGTTGGTAGGCGTTCCATCAGGTGCGTTCATGGTAGGAGGCACCGCATGGTACGCCCGATGCATCAATGAGTTTCCGTCGATAACGGCTATTTTCTTAGACATAGGACACGCTTCCGGTACATACAGCTTTTGAAAAGTTGAGTATACCCTACACGCTCCAGAGATAGCCTACCCCACGCACGGTTTCCAAATGCTGTGCAAGTTCCGGACCAAGCTTTGCCCTAATGCGTCGCACGTGCACGTCGACGGTGCGGCTGCCGCCATAATAGTCGAATCCCCAGACGCGGCTGAGGAGCGCATCGCGGGAATACGTACGCCCCGGGTGAGACGCCAGAAACGCCAGCAGCGCATACTCGAGGTAGGTGAAATCGAGCGGCGTGCCGTCGATGTCGACCTGGTACGTAGCGAGGTTGATGGTCATGGAATCGACGACGATGTAGTCGTCGACATTCGTTTCGTTTCCAGGCCAGAGAAGCTGCCGAATGCGGGCGGCGCATTCGGCGCCCGTCGCACCCGAGAGGATGAAATCGCACTTCACCTGCGTAGGCAGGCACAAATCGGGCAAGTACGAGGGATTCACCACGAACAGCGCGCACGCATTCGACTCGCTGGAGAGCACGCGTTCGAGCTTGTGAAGCGTTTCCGCGAGATTGCCCGCAATCTCGTAGATGAGCAAGTCGAAATCGAAACGCTGGGTCGTCGCCTTTTCAAAGCGCGCGCTCGACCAGGCGACGACGTCGACATCCATATCGGATAGGGCATTCTGAAACGTGTAAGCGTTATCGAGGCTGTCGGCTACGAAGGCCACCTGTTTGCGCGCCATAGCTACAACACTTCCAGCCAGCGATCGAGCTCCCACGGGGAAACCTGCTTAAGGTACTCGTGCCACTCCCGCGACTTCGCATCCACGAGGTAGCCGTGAATGTGCTCGCCGAGCACCGACTTCATGAGATCGCTTTCGGCAAAGAGCTCGATGGCGTTGCCCAGCGTGGTAGGAAGCTTCTGCACGCCCATCTTGTGGAGCGTGCATGGGTCGAGCGCCGAGAGGTTCACGCCCTCGGACGATTCGGGCAGCGGAAGCGACTCGCGGATACCCGCCATGCCCGCCGCGAGCATAACCGCGAACGCCAGATACGGATTGCAGGCAGGGTCGGCGTTGCGCATTTCCACCCTGCATGCCATTTCCTCGGTGGGACGGTACCCGGGGATGCGAACGAGCGTGGAGCGGTTGCTGCGCGCCCACGTAACGTATGCGGGAGCTTCCTTGCCGCCGGTGAGGCGCTTGTAGGAATTCACGTACTGGTTCGTGACGAGGCAGAACTCCGGCGCGTAGCGCAGCAGGCCCGCGATGAAATGCTTGGCCGTAGCCGAGAGGCGATGGCCAAGCGGATCGGTGGGCTCGAAGAACGCGTTGCGGTCGTCGTGATCGAACAGGCTTAGATGTACGTGCATGCCACTGCCCGGGCAATCGGTGAGGGGCTTGGGCATGAAGCTCGCGTACACGCCGTGGAGCGAGGCGATTTCCTTCACGACCATCTTGTAGGTCATGACTGCATCGGCCATGCTGCAGGCGTCGGAATAGCGCAGGTCGATTTCATGCTGGCTGGGGCCGTTCTCGTGGTGGCTGTATTCCACGGGAATGCCCATGTTCTCGAGGGCTAGAACGGTATCGCGGCGCAGGTCGCTGCCGGAATCGAGCTCGGTGAGGTCGAAATAGCCGCCACGGTCGAGCAGCTCGGTGCCGTGCGAATCGCGGAAATAGAAGTACTCGACTTCGGGGCCGATGTTCGGTTCATAGCCAGCCTCGCGGATTCCCTGCACGACGCGGGAAAGGATGAGGCGCGAATCGCCTTCGAACGGCTCGCCCTCGGGCGTGCGAATGTCGCAGAACATACGGGCGACCGCGTTGGAATCGGGACGCCAGGGAAGAATCTGGAACGTGGACGCATCGGGGAACGCGAGCATGTCGCTTTCGGCGGTATCGGAAAAGCCGTTGATGCAGCTGGCGTCGAAGCCCATGCCATCTTCGAATGCGTGCTCGAGTTCGTTGGGATTCACCGCAAAGGACTTCATGTTCCCCATCACGTCGGTGAACCAAAAGCGAACGAAGTGGACGTCCCTGGCCTTAACCGTTTTAAGAACGTATTCCTGATCGGGGGTCATAAGCCTTCCCTTCATGTCGCCAAGACGCATAGCGTCACCAGTCTAACGATGTGGTTGGGAACATAGTACACGCAGTTCTTTTCGAAGATGTTTCCAATTTACAAAAAAGGAGCGCCGACATCGTCGGCGCTCCCCCATTGGCGTTGAAACCTAGCGGCTCGATGCGTCGGCCGAGCCAAGCACGACCAGCAAATCGCCTGTCATCGCGTACGTTCCGTCGTTCTTCTGAACCTTGTTCTTGCCACCCATGACCTCGTTGATAGTCTGGGCTTCGTCGGCATGCTCGTCGGAAGCGTAGATGATGAGCGTGCTCGTGTACGTGTCGGAATCGGCGTCGCCCACTTCCTTCACGTTAAAGCCTGCCTTGGCCAGCATGGAGGCCGCGGAAGACGCAGCGCCCGAAACGCCCGATCCGTTCTTCACCACAACCGAACCATCCTGCGTGACCGTCGTCGTGGAAGACGTGGACGTATCGGCCGTGACGCCGCTCGTGCCGCTGTCGCCCACCGACGAGACGACGATGCCCGTCGCGGAGTCGACCACCTCTTCTTCAGTGGGAGGAAGCCCCTGCTTCATGCGATCGAGCATGGTTTCCCAGTCTTTGGTGATGAGCTTGCACCACCAGATGTTGTTCTCGTACACCGACTCGACGGGCGCCGTGGCGCTGTACACGTCGTTTTCCATGTCGATACCCTTGATGGCCTGGGCATACTGCACGATTTCGCTAACGGTGAGGTCGGTCTGGATGAACGAGGAAAGCTTCGTGATCGACGAACTCATCGTGATGATGTCGCTCTGGAAGAGCTTGTCGACGATGGCGCTGATAACGGTACGCTGGTTGGCGGCGCGCAGAAGGTCGCCGTCGCCCACCTCGTCGTACGCATGTCGGCTACGCGCGAAGATGAGCGTCTGCCAGCCATCGAGCGTCTGCAGGCCAGCGTCGAGATGGCCCGTGTAATCCTCGTCATCGATTTCCATGGGCACATCGACCTCGATACCGCCCAAGTTGTCGACGATGGCCGCAAGGCCGTCCATGTCCACCAGCACGAAGTGCGAGATATCGACGTCGCATAGATCGGATACGGTGGTTACGGCAAGCGATGCCCCACCGAACGCATATGCGGCATTGATCTTCTGGAGGCCGTACTGCCCCATATCGACCTGCGTATCGCGCGGGATGGAGATCATGGTGACCTTCTTATTACCCGGGTCGACGCGCGCGAGAATGATGGTGTCGGTGCGGAAGACGCCATCGAACGTACCGCTTTCGGCACGCTCCACCGAGCCGTCGGTTCCCATCAGCAGCACGTAGAAGGGATCGCTCGGCGCATTCGTTTCCACCAGGGCGTCTTCGATATTCTCGTCGAGGCCCTGCGCGAAGTTCTCGTCGATGGTCTTCACCTGGTTCGAGAAATACAGAGCGGCTGCCGTTCCGGCGCAAACGAGCATGGCCACGATAACCAGCGTAATCGTGAGGCCGATGCGCCTGCGGCGACGGCGTTTGCCCTTCTTGTTGGCCATGTTTTCGGCATAGGCGGAACGCGAATATGGATTGATGGGCACCATACCACTGGGCATCCACTGAGAATCGCCATCACCCTGGCCCCACTGATTATCGTAGCGAGTAACCGGTGTGCCGTGGCCGGCGTGTTTTCCTTTGCTCATGAGTTGAATAGTCCCCTAAAGTTCGACATGCTCAAACTTCAAAAAGTATATACGAATACTCGCGCGCCAACTTACTTTACATACGACCCGCTCAAATGGGCCGCCGCAATTAAGCAAGCTTCAGGGTTCCCACGCGCGCCCTTCGCATGCTAGTTGTACACGTGAACGGTAGTGCCCAGGGGGACGTTCTCGTAGATCCACTTCGCGTTGGCAACCTCGACGCGCACGCATCCATGCGACAGGTAGCGATAGCTGCCAAGCTCGTTTCCCGTGCCCAAGATGCTATGGATGAAGAAGTCGCGGTAGAAACGCGTGCAGTATTGCGCGGAATACGCCGTGCTGAGATGCGGCTTGCGGTCGAGCGTGGTAAACGTGCCGGTTACCGTGGGCGTGGAAGGCTTGCCAGGCGAGCAAAGCCAGTACTGCACGCACGTCCAGTTACCCTGCGAACCCGTGTACACGCCCAGCATGGCCGTATCGAGGTTGATCATGATCAGCCAGCGCGTAGCGCTCGAAAAGCGCTGCGCGTACTCGGTCATCAAGTACTGCGCGGGTGGCACCGACTTCACGAGCTTGCCGTCGTTATCGGCCTTGTACCATGTTCCCCCATCCTTGATGAAGTCGTTGCGGAAGACATAGCCCTGGTTGTACACGCCAAAGTACTTGCTTCCCTCGGCGTTGAAGAAGCCAGTGCGCGCTCCCACGTAAACGCCGTTCACGCTCTCGAGCCAATAGCGCTGCAGCACGGAGCCGTCGTAGTCGCCCGTAACGAGCCAGCCCGCATTCGCGGGCATAACGCCGTCGTTGTTAGCGAGGAGCACATGGTTGCCCCAGTTGGTCTTGCCGCGAAGCACGTAACCCTGACCACCCATGCCAAAGTAGCGTGCGCCATCGACGACGAAGAAACCGGAAAGCATGGCATGCGTGGTGCCGTCGTAGCGATAGCGCTGCAGCACGCCGTCGTACGCCTTGGTGACGAGCCAGCCCGTCTTGCCGTCAGACGTGGAGGCGAGCTTCCCATTGTTATCGGCAACGTACACGCGACCGGCGTTGCTATCCCACTTTCCGCGGACGATGATGCCATTGGGGCGCGCATAGGCCGTATAGCCTGCACCTTCCGATGCCGTAACCAGGCGAGACTTCGCAATGGAGGCATTTGCGTCGATCCAATAGCGCTCGAGGGAGCCCGTCCAGGCGGGAGACACGAGCCAGCGCGCGGTGAACGGGAGGTTCGCCCCGTTGGTTGCGTAGAAGGCAACGCCCTCGCTCCTCCAGCCCGCAGCCACGAGCGCGGCGTCTTCCTTCGCGGAAGCAGTGAAGTTATGGGCGCCCGCCTTCGCATTGGGGTTGTACTGACGCAGGATGGAAAGCTGATCTTCCGAATCGGAGTACCAGCCAATGCCCTCGTAGCGCCAGCCCTTCGCCACCAGGCCATCGCGCTCCTTCAGGCTCATCGTGTAATGATGGTCGCCCGCTACTGGGTTATACAGGCGATACACGGGGAACTCCGAGGTAATGGGGGCAACCCAGCCGATGCCCTCCCACCGCCATCCAAGCCCCGCGATGTTCATCGCCTCGGCTTCGCTCGCCGTGTAGAAATGCTCACCGGAATTGGAGTTGTACAGGCGATACATGTTAACGTGCGATTCCTCGTACGTAGGAGCCGGGTCTTCCCCTTCGCCCTCATCGCCGGGCGCGGGGTCGTCAGAATACGCTTCAAGCCCAGAGGAGATTTCCCCCTCATTCGCAGGCAGCGCATCTGGGGCCTCTTGCTCGACCGCCTGGGGCAACGCTCCGGCGGCAGCCGCAGGCACATCAGCTGCGGAAGCATCGGTAACGTCAGATTTTTCGCCCTCGGAGCTCGCGACGGGGACATCGGATGCGGGCACGCTCGGGGCATTCGCAAACTCCGGAACGGCGACAACGCCATCCGCGGGAAGCGAGGAATCGGCGCCTTCTTCGGCTTCCGCAGCGAAGGCGGGCGCCGACGAGAAGCAAAGCAGAGAAGCGAACGCGACGGCAGCAGCGACACACGCAGCACGCAGGCGCAAGCTAGGAAGATACTTCGACATGGCAGCCCCATTTCCCTCATGCGAGAAGCATTCTCTATATGAGGAATACTACCATAACAGAGGTCTCATTTACGGAGCGTTACCCGCCTGGCGCAATGAAAAGGAAGGGCTCCGAAGAGCCCTTCCCACACTGCGAATTTTACGGTTCGCTTATGCGATGACTACGCCAAGCTCCGACTCTACCAGGTCGAATGCAGCGTCGATGGCCTTGTCCATGTCGTAGTACTTGTAGCCGCCCAGACGACCGGCGAACACGACCTTGCCCTCCTTCGAGGCGAGCTCGACATACTGCGCATACAGCGAGGAATTGCGCTCGTCGTTGATGGGATAGTACGGCTCGTCGCCGGGCTTCCAATCGGCGGGGTACTCGCGCGTGATAACCGTCTTGGGCTGCGCGCCATACTCGAAATGCTTGTGCTCGATGATGCGCGTGTAGGGCACTTCGCGCTCGGTGTAGTTCACGACGGCATTGCCCTGGTGGTTTTCCTCATCGAGGATTTCGCTCTCGAAGCGCAGGCTGCGATATTCGAGGCGACCGAGCTGGTAATCGTAGAACTCGTCGATGGGACCGCAGTAGATCACGCGGTCGGCCACGTCGGGGTTCTGCGCGATGAACTCACGATATTCCGTGTTCAGCTTGATGGGCGTGTCGCCAAACATGGCTTCGACCATCTTGGTGTAGCCGCCCATGGGAATGCCCTGCCAGCGATCGTTGAAGTAGTTGTTGTCGTAACGGAAGCGGCACGGGAGGCGCTTGATGATGCTCGCGGGGAGGTCCTTGCAGTCGCGGCCCCACTGCTTTTCCGTGTAGCCCTTGATGAGCTTCTCGTATACATCGCGGCCAACCAGGGAAAGCGCCTGCTCCTCCAGATTCGAGGGCTCGCCGATGCCAGCTTCGGCAACCTGGGCTTCGATCTTCGCCTTCGCCTGCTCGGGCGTGCGAACCTCGGGCCACATCTTGCTGAACGTGTTCATGTTAAACGGAAGGTTGTACAGCTCGTCTTTGTACACGGCCACGGGGCTGTTCACGTAGTTGTTGAACTCGGCGAACTGGTTCACGTAATCCCACACGCGACGAATGGACGTATGGAAGATATGGGCGCCGTACTTGTGCACGTTAATGCCCTCGATATCCTCGCAGTACACGTTGCCGGCAATATGCGGGCGACGGTCGATGACGAGGCAGGTCTTCCCCGCCTTGGCCGCTTCATGGGCGAACACGGCGCTCGAGATGCCAGCGCCGACGATAAGATAATCGTACTGAGACACGATCATTCCTTTCTAAACGTTAAGCCATACCGAGTATACGCAACCCTCTCGCGCTTCGGGGAACATACGCTAAATCCCCCAAGGACGAACGGCGCGCAACATGAATGCGGCACCATCGAACCGGTGGTGCCGCAAAGACTTACTTCGAAAACGCGGGGTGAACCTTGTCCTTATCGGAAAGGACGATCTTCGACGCGTCGAAGGCCTCGTCGCCATCCATGGCGGGCCATTCGATGCCGATTGCCGGGTCGTTCCACATCAGGCCGCCCTCGTCGTTGGGATGATAGACGTCGTCGCACTTGTAGCAGAATTCGGCGGTATCGGAAAGGACGAGGAAGCCATGGGCAAACCCACGGGGAATGAAGAACTGGCGCTTGTTTTCCGCGGAAAGCACCACGCCCTCCCACGCGCCGTACGTAGGGCTACCTTCACGCAGGTCGACGGCCACGTCGAAGACCTTGCCCGAAACGACGCGGACGAGCTTGCTCTGCGGGTGCTCAATCTGGAAATGCAAACCGCGCAGCACGCCCTTGGTGCTGGAGCTCTGATTATCCTGCACGAAGTCGACGTCGATGCCGCCAGCCACGAAATCGGGGCGCTTGTAGGTTTCCATGAAGTAGCCGCGGCTATCGCCGTACGCCTTCACGTCGACGATGATAACGCCGTCGATAGAGGTCTTCGTAAAGGTGAAGTTGCCAGACGTGATTACGCCTTGGTCCATAGTTTCCATTCCTCTCGCATCCAATCAAGTTCGTACCTAGTTGATTCGCGGGCGCAGAGCGTACCGTAGTACGGATCGCCACCGCTGATGTACTTACCCCAACGCTCGCGGAAAAGACCGCCTTCGCTATGCAGGCGCGCAAACTTTCCGGGGTTGGTGAAGTCGGAGCCACGCGAAGCGGATTCGTAATGATAGAGACGCGCCATGGGCTCGATGACGACGTTCCAGCCCTGCGCGCGCAGGCGCAGGCAGAGGTCGATGTCGTTGTACGCGACCGCAAAGCGCTCGTCGAACCCATCGACGTCGTTGAACATGCTCGTACGCACCATCATGCAGGCACCGGTAACCGCAGAGGCTTCGCGCGTGCGCTGCAGGTGCGAGAAGTGGTACATCGAGTCGCACGGGAAGCAATGGCACAGATGGTCGGGGTTCGCCTTGGGAACGATTACGCCCACGTGCTGAATCGTGTCGTCGGCATAGAGGAGCATCGCGCCCGTGCATGCGCAGCTAGAACGGTGCAGCATGGGGCCGAGCAGGCGCTCGATCCAATCGGGGGTGATGACCTCGGTATCGTTGTTCAGGAACAGCAGGTACTCGCCCGTCGCGTGGCGCGCGCCGAAGTTGCAGATAGCCGAGAAGTTGAACGAACCTTCGAAGCGGACCGTCTTCACGCGCGAATCGCGCGCGACGATGTCGTCGTAGTACGCGAACGTTTCGGGTTCCGTGCTGTTGTTTTCCACGAGAACAATCTCGTAATTTCCGTACGTGCTCTTCTGCAAGATGGAATCGACGCAGGTGGAAAGCAAGTCGATATGGTCCTTCGTGGGAATGACGATGGACACCTTGGGAAGCTCGCTGGGCATATGGTACGTCACGCGATGGTAGAACGCGGGCTTGTCGTTTTCCACGGTAACGGGCACGCCGATGCGCTTGAAGTGCGCCTCGACCGCGCGATTGCCGGCGTCCTGCGCCCATGGCTTGGCATCGGCCGCCGCAGCCGTAGACTGCTGGTGCACGCGCCAATGATAGAGCACCTTGCGCGCATGAAAGATGTTGCGGGCACGTTCGGCAATCATGAACGTGAGATTATGGTCTTGCGCGCCGTCGAACTCGCTACCAGGCAGTTCGTCAAGCTCGTTCACGAGCGACGCGCGCACCGTGAGCATGTGGCACACGTAGTTGCAGGCCGTAAGCAATTCGATGTCGAAATCGGGCTTCAGCAGGCCATCGAAGTAACGACCGTCCTCGATCTTGTCCTCGTCGCAGTAGAGCAAGTCGGTATCGGGATAGGCGTTGATGCCCTTCACGTATTCGAAGAGCATGTCAGGCTCGATGATGTCGTCATGATCGAAGAAGCAGAGGAAATCGCCCTTCGAAGCGCGAATGCCCTCGTTGGTGTTGAGCGTGATGCCCTTGTTCTCATCAAGCGTGACCAGGCGAATGCGATTGTCGGCCTCGATGGCCTTCTGCACGTTCGCGGCAAGTTCGGCATCGTCGGGAGAAGCGTTCACCAGCACGAGCTCCCACTTGGCGTACGACTGCGCGCGCACCGAATCCACCATCTCCCAGAAGAAGCCGATGGGCGTCTTGAACAGCGGCACGATGATGGAAAAGAGGGGCTCGATATCGAAGCGAGCGCTCTTCTGCGCTTCCACGATGAGGGGCGACGTACGATGCACGCGGCGGAACCAATCGTCGTACGCATCTCCCTGCGAGGTATGCGACATCATGAAGAAGAAATCCTCGCGCATGCGCTCGATGCGCGAGGCTTCCATGCGAATGAAGCCGTCGGGCGCATTTCCACCTGGGAACGACACCCAAATGAAGAAATCTGCGTCATGCACGGGAAGCTCGAACGAGAATTCGATGAGACGGGCACCGTCGGGAGACGTGAGCGTAACGGGAATGGGCTTTTCGCCGAACGTGGTAACCTTCGGCGATTCAAGCACTTCCCCACCCATGCCGACGAAGCGAATCTGAGCGTTGTTCAGCGACTCATCGCGATACTCGGGCGCGTATGCGCAAATGAAGCCATGCAGGACGTTCCTGCCGTCATCGAACAGAACGATGCGGTCGATGCGGATGTTGGCGCAATCCAAGCGCGGTTCCGAATCGATGTTGCGCATGGACGTTGCAGCGTCCTTCAGAAGCGTGTTGCGCTTCGATTGCCACGCCGACTTCTTCGGGTCGACGGAGAGAGAGGCGCTGCTAACCACCTTGCCCGACTCATCGACTACCTGCGCGTTTACTTCCTGCTCAACGGAGATGACGGGTAGCACGACTACGTACGCACCCGGCTGCTGGCCGCGAAGGGCAAGCGCGGGCATGCTGTTGCCGCCATCGGCGCGCGAGGAAACAACGAGCCTGGAACCAGCGGGCACCGCGGCATCCAGCGCGATGTAGATCTTGCCGTCGCCGCGCGTGAGCTTACCGAACTCCATCTAGTCCAGAACCTCCTTGGCGGAATACATCGTGTCGTAGTATGCGCGGTAGGCGCCGCTCGTCACGTGCTCCATCCATTCCTTGTGCTCGAGGTACCACTCGATGGTGCGAACGATGCCATCCTCGAACTTGGTTTCGGGGTACCAGCCCAAATCAGCCTTGATCTTATCGGGGGCGATACCGTAGCGCCTATCGTGACCAGCGCGGTCGGTGACGTGGCGAATGAGCTCCTCGGTAATGGCCGGGTCGTTCACGGCCTTCGAGGCTTCGGCGATGATCGTCTTCACGATGAACATGTTGGCGCGCTCATTGTGGCCGCCCACGTTGTACACCTCGCCAAGCTTGCCGTCGTTCAGCACCATGTCGATGGCCTTGCAGTGGTCTTCCACGTACAGCCAGTCGCGCACGTTCAGGCCATCGCCGTACACGGGCAGCTCCTTATGCGCAAGCGCGTTGTTGATCATGAGCGGAATGAGCTTCTCGGGGAACTGGTACGGACCATAGTTGTTCGAGCAGCGCGTGATGTTGATGGGCATGCCGTACGTGTCGCCATAGGCCGCAACGAACATATCAGCCGCTGCCTTGCTGGCGGAATAGGGCGAATGGGGCGAAAGCGGCGTGTCCTCGCGGAAGAACTCGTCGAGCTTGTCGAGCGAGAGCGTGCCGTACACCTCGTCGGTGGAAACCTGCAGGTACTTCTTGCCGGGCGTCCACGAGCCATCGGCCTGCTGCCAGGCGGCGCGGGCGGCATTCAGAAGCGTGACGGTGCCCATGACGTTCGTATCGGCAAACACTTCGGGGTTCGCGATGGAGCGGTCGACATGGCTTTCAGCCGCGAAGTTCACGACGTAATCGGGATCGTACTCGCCGAAGAGACGCGCGATGGCTTCGCTGTCGCGAATATCGGTCTGGCTGAAGATGTGACGCTCGTCGCCTTCGATGTCCTTCAGGTTCTCCAGATTGCCGGCGTACGTGAGCACGTCAACGTTCACGATGCGGATGTCCTCGTACTTCGCGAGCATGTACAGCACGAAATTGCTGCCGATGAAACCAGCACCGCCGGTTACCAAATACGTTTTCATGAATCTCCTTATAGTTGGCTTCGCAAAGCGAAGGCTACTTACCCATATAGCTGTGAAGCGCGTCTTGCCAGGGGCGCATGGTATCGCCAATCGTATCGCGCAGATGACCATTCACGAGCGAGGAATACGCGGGACGCGAGGCGCTTTCGGGGTGCGCTTCCTTGTACTCCTTAGAAGTGCAGCGGATGACCTGGCAGTCGAGGCCGGCCTCCTGCATGATGGCCTGCGCGAAATCGGCCCATGAGCAGGTGCCCTTGTTCACGCAATGGTAGATGCCGTAGTTTTCCGTTTCGGCGATGCGAAGCATCTGATACGCGACGTCGTTGGCGTTCGTGGGGCATCCCAGCTGATCGTTCACAACCGTAACGGCGTCAAGCGACTCGCCCAGACGCATCATCGTCTTCACGAAGTTCTTGCCCTCGTGACCATAGAGCCAGGCCGTGCGCACGATGAAATGGCGCTCGCACGCATCGGCGACGGCCTTCTCGCCCGCCAGCTTCGTGCGTCCATATGCGGAAATGGGAGCCACTTCGTCGGTTTCCACGCGCGGTTCGGGCTGGTTGCCCGGGAATACGTAGTCGGTGGAGACGTGCACGAGCTTGGCGCCATGCTGCTGGCATGCGCGCGCCAGGTTCGCGGGGCCCGTGGCGTTCACCGCGAAGGCGTCGCTCTCATGGGCTTCGCAGCCATCGACATTGGTGTAGGCCGCGCAGTTGAACACGACATCGAAGCCGCGCGCGAGGAACGCGTCTACCGCTGCGGCGTTGGTAATGTCAAGCGTATCGGCATCGGCGCACTCGACGGAAGCGCCAACGTACGATGCGGGAATGGGGCCGATTTCAGCTTCGCCCGAGGCGAGCATGCCCGCCAGTTCGCGACCGAGCTGACCCGCAGCTCCGGTAATGAGGATGCGCATGCAATCACCTAATCCATGATACGGCCGTCGGCAACCTTCTGGAGGTGCTGGCCGTACGGGCTCTTGCCATACGTCTTCGCAGCTTCGAGCAGCGTCTCGCGCGAGATCCATCCATTCTCGAAGGCGATTTCCTCGGGCACGGAAACGGGCATCGACTGGCTGCGCTCGACGGAACGAACGAACTCGGATGCCTCGAAAAGCGATTCGACCGTACCCGTATCGAGCCACGCGTAGCCACGACCAAGCGTGACGACATCGAGGCTGCCATCGTTCAGGTACATCTCGTTGAGCGTGGTGATTTCCAGCTCGCCGCGCGCGGAGGGCTTCACGTTGCGCGCGAACTCGCATACGCGCTTGTCGTAGAAATACAGGCCCGTAACCGCGTAATTGCTCTTGGGCTGAGCGGGCTTTTCCTCGATGGAGATGGCATGGCCCTCCTCGTCGAACTCCACGACGCCAAAGCGCTCGGGGTCGTCGACGTAATAGCCGAATACCGTGGCACCGCCGTTGTTTTCCGCAGCGTCGACGGCGGCCTTCAGATGACGGGAAAGCCCATTGCCATAAAAGATGTTATCGCCCAAAACCAGCGCGCAGCTTTCGCCCGCGATGAATTCCTCGCCAATGATGAACGCCTGGGCAAGGCCATCGGGAGAAGGCTGCTCGGCGTAGGAAAGCGAGATGCCGTACTGGCTGCCGTCGCCCAGCAGGTCGCGGAAGCGAGGCAGGTCGGCCGGGGTGGAGATGATGAGGATATCCTTGATGCCCGCGAGCATGAGCGTGGAAAGCGGGTAGAAGACCATAGGCTTATCGTAGATGGGAAGAAGCTGCTTGCTGGTTACCGTGGTAAGCGGATACAGACGGGTACCGCTACCACCCGCAAGAATGATGCCCTTCATGTGCGCTCCTTTAACATGTACATGTCATATATATGCAGTGTTATTCTACGCCCTGCGCCCATCCATCAGGGAAACGCGTCGACTATTACCACAATTCAGCTGGGCGGGCATGTGAAAGGCAAGTAACGGAATTCCATGTTTTCGCGTTGGCGTAATTGATACGCGTCTGCATTATCGCGATAATAAACGCTTGCGACTGGACAAACTCAAAAGGAAATGGAATGGCAGACGCAGCTATAGAAAAGAAACGCGTATCCGAATTCCAGCATAACAAGTTCGTGCTGGCCTCCCTTGTGAGCAAGGATTTCAAACTCAAGTACCGCCGCAGCTTCCTGGGCGTCGTCTGGAGCGTTCTCAACCCGCTCCTCATGATGATCGTCCTGGCAGCCGTGTTCAGCTACATGTTCCGATTCAACATCGAGAACTTCCCGCTGTACCTCATCCTCGGCCAGATCATGTTCGACTTCATGAACCGCTCCACCAACTCGGCCATGGGGTCCATCATCGACGCGCAATCGCTCATCAAGAAGATTCGCATCGAGAAGATGATCTTCCCTATGGAAAAGGTCATGTTCGAACTGCTTAACACGGCCATCTCGATGATTGCGGCCGTGCTGGTGATGGCGTACTTCCACGTGCTGCCCAGCATCCACGCCATCTGGGGCCTGCCGCTCCTGGTTATCTACATCACGCTCTTCTCGTTCGGGCTGAGCCTTCTCATCTCGGCACTCTCGGTATTCTTCCGCGACGTCATGCATCTATGGGGCGTGCTCCTCACGGCCTGGACGTACGCAACGCCGATTTTCTACCCCGTCGACATGCTCGCTGGCTGGATGATGACGATCATGCAGTTCAACCCCATGTACCACTACCTGACGTTCTTCCGCGACATCATGATGTGGAACACCTGCCCCTCGCTTACCGAAAACCTCATCTGCTTCGGCATGGCGGCCATCACCTTCGCGGTCGGTTTCATCGTCTTCCGTAAAACCGAACACAAATTCATTCTCTACATCTAGGACAGAACATGAGCGAACCCGCTATCCGCATAGACCATGTCTCGATGGTGTTCAACATCGCCAACGAGCAGCTCAACAGCCTGAAGGAATACTTCATCAAGCTCGCCAAGCGCGAACTGTTCTTCAAGGAATTCAAGGCGCTGGAAGACATCGACTTCACCGTCGAGCAAGGCGACGTGTACGGCATCGTGGGCACGAACGGCTCGGGTAAGTCGACCCTGCTGAAGATCATCGCCGGCGTGCTCGAGCCCTCCGAGGGCAATGTCGAGGTCAACGGTTCCATCGCCCCGCTTATCGAGCTGGGCGCCGGCTTCGATATGGAGCTCACCGCACGCGAGAACATCTACCTGAACGGCGCGCTTCTGGGCTATAGCCGCAAGTACATCGATGCCCACTTCGACGAGATCGTCGACTTTGCCGAGGTACGCGACTTCCTCGACATGCCCATGAAGAACTACTCTTCGGGTATGGTCGCACGCGTGGCCTTCGCCGTGGCAACGGCTACGATTCCCGATATCCTCGTCGTGGACGAAGCTCTCTCCGTAGGCGACTTCCTGTTCCAGGAAAAGTGCGAACGCAAGATCAACGAGCTCGTGCGCGAGCATAACACTACCCTGCTCTTCGTTTCGCACAGCATCGACCAGGTCGAGCGCGTCTGCGAGAAGGCCGTTTGGATCGAGAAGGGCCACCTGCGCAAGATCGGCACGGTCGAAGAGGTATGCGCAGCTTACCGCGGCCTCGAGCAGGAGCATCAGGCGTAAAGCACCCCAACAACCCCGAAACGCAATCAACCCCGCATATCGCGGGGTTGATTTGTTTTACAGCGAATGATTGAGCAGGTAATACGAGCTGCCCTGATCGAGATTGGGGTTGTAGAACCCGTCGGGCGCGGAAACGATGCGCGGCCATGCAGCCTTCAACCGGGCAGCATCTTCCGCCCTGCTCGCGCGAACGCGTTGCGACACAGGAGAAAGCGCCTCGAACCGGCAGCGTGCATGCTCAAGCTCGGTAAAGGGAACGTAAAGGCTGAGAAGGCCCTTTTCGGCTAGCTTCAAGCACAGATCAACCTGGGCGTAGAGCAGCGAATTGTAGCTCTCGTCGTAACCGCCAACCGCAAGGAAGTCACTCCTGCGCACAAGCACGCAATCGGGTGCGACGGCGCTGTAGTTCGCGGGCCTATGGAAACGCCCGATGTAGCCACTGTCCCATGCGGGCAAGTCGACGCCCAGCTCGGTAAGGCCACCATCACGTCGCAACACGATGCCGCTCTGGCAAAGCGTCTTTTGCGGCGTGAGCAGACGCGGCGCAACAGCGCCAACCTCGGAGCGCTTGAAATACGCCAGGAGAATCGAAAGCGCGTTATCGGTGATGGGAGCAACGTCCCCCGCCGTGAAAAGCAGGTATTCGGCACTCGAATTGCGCGCGCATTCATTGCGATGCGCAAGAACCTCGCGCTCGGTTGCAGCGCGCTCAGAGGGCGTGGTTACCATGGCGCCCTTGGCCTTGGCGGAAGCCCACGCATTATCGTCGTGCGTGTCCGCAGGCGAATCGACGACGATTTCAAGCTGACGCTCATCGATATCGGAATGAATCTTCAGCTGATACACGAAGATGCAATCGGTATCCACGACATCGGCGGGAATGCCCCTGCGATCGAAATGACGCTCGATCGTGTAGGCGCCCGCATCATTGCAATACGGCTTCGCATCGGCATTTCCGCCGTTCGTAGAGCCAGAATGCATGCGCCAGTGATACAAAACGCGCGGGACGTGCACGATATTGCGCCCCTCTTCGAATGCCTTGAGCGTAAGGTCGTAATCCTGCGCGCCATTCGTCTTGGGGCCAGAGCGCTCGGTGCGCTCGAGAAGCCATCGGCTCACCATGAGCAGATGGATGACGTAATTATTCGAATAGAGCAAGTCGGGAGAACGATCGGGCTTGAACAGCGGCAGCGTATAGCCCTTCCCCTCCTCGAAGCTGTCTTCGTCGCAATAGAGCAGATCCACGTCGCCCACTTCGTTGATGCGACGCACGTATTCGTGCAGCAAATCGGGTTCGATGAAGTCATCGTGATCGATGAACCCCACGTATTCGCCACGCGAGGCGGCAATGCCGCAGTTCGTATTGCCATCGATGCCGTCGTTTTCGGGATGGTCGATCACGCGAATGCGCTCGTCGGAATAGGAGGCCAGAACCTCCGCCACGCCCTCGTCGTCGGGGCTTGCGTTCACCAGGACAAGCTCCCAGTTCGCATAGCTCTGATTGCGCACGGAATCGATCATGACGCGCAGAAACGCCGCAGGCGTGCGATACAGGGGGCTCACGAGGCTCACCAGAGGTTCGTGAGCAAACGAATGTTGGGACTGCTTGACGAGCTCTTCCGTGGTTGCGCAATGCGCTTCGCGCCATTCCTCGTACGCGCCATCGGCGAAGGGATTCCTTACGAGCGCATAGTAGTCGTCGGTGAGTTCTTTCTGCCAACGCTGCTTCGCAAGCGTCCAGCAGCATTTCGCCTCGCCCGACTCTCGGTCAAGGAAGCGCACCGTGACGTCGCCCATTTCCCTGGAGAGAAGCGTGACGTAGCACTGCTCGAACCAGGGAACGCCCTTCGCGCCGCGGGGCGACTTGATTTCGCACGACGCACGCAGCGACGAATCGAGTACGGTACCATCATCCAGAACGACCTGAAACTGCAGGTCGTCGATGCGATTCTGGGCGATGAGGGCCCTGGATTCCAGCATCCAGACGCCCTTTTCCAGCGGCCTGCAGCCAACGACGCGCGTTCCCGCGCCGGTAAGCACCTCAGCGGGCGAGATCCAGCTCTCGCCCGCGGTAAGACGATGAACGAGCCCCGAGATAATGGACATGGCTACTTCCGAAGCGCGTTCTTCACGGCGGCAATGGCCTTGCGCGGCATGATGATGCGGCCGGCATGCGCAAGCTTGGTGCCCAGGCGCATGGTGGGAGAAACCTTCATGTCTGCAAGCGCCTGCTCGTCGAGCTTCATGACGTAGTCTTTGTAGAGCATGCGGTCCTCGAGGAACTCCTCGACGCCACCCTTGGCGAGCAGCTCGAACACGCGATGCTCGCGGGGCCTATGCCAACAATACTCGTTGCCCAAGCGCTCCAGGCAGGCACGCACGGCGGGAAGCTCCTCGTCGATGCACGCATGCAGCTCGTCGAGATTGTCGGTCTGAACGATATCCCAGGCAAACGCGCTGGCAAGCAGGTTGGAAAGCGACACGGAATAGGCTTCTTCCCCTATCGCCTCGATGCCCTTCAAAATGGCAGGCGTGACGCGGCGACGCGCTGCGCTGCGCTCGGCGCGGAGCTGATGCTGCTCGTCGAGCTCGAGGTAGAACAGGGGCCATTCGATGAAGCGGTCGGCGTTGGTCATGCAGGAAAACGCGCCGTACGCAATGGTCTTGGCAGCCAGGGTGGCGCGCATGCCGAAGGAGCCGTCGCCCATACCGTCGCACTCATCGAAGGAGAGGCCCTCGTCGCGGATGAAATCGTTGCGGTAGATGCGCGCATACTCGTTCGCATGGGCCACGTCGAACACGAAGCCGGAAAGCGCTTCGGCACCTGCGGGCAGAACGGCAGCCACGAATTCATCGGACTGCACGGTGGGCGCATCGTATGCGCTTGCAGCACGCAGGGCGTCGACGACGTAGCGCATGTCGTTATCAAGCAGGGCAACGTCGGAAGAAGCCTCGGCAACGAGCTCGAGGTACGAGGACAGGCGCCCATCGACGCTCACGGAAGCATCGATGACCATGCTGTACTTCGCGCGGGATGCCGCAAACGCGGCGTTAAGGCCGGCGGGCACGGAATCGTACGCGCAATCGAACATGCGCACGTTGGCATGCGTATCGCACACGCGCTTGCAGATCATGGGGCTGGAATCCTGCGAACCGCAGTCGACGCAGATGACCTCGTGCGGGATTGCCATCGCATTGAGCGAGGCCAGGCATTCGGCCATGGTGCGACGATTATTCAGCACGGGAACGACGAACGAAACGACGGGCTGCTCTTCGGCGGCTTCCCGCTCCTGGGCTGCCTTCTCCATGCGAGCCGCAGCCAGGAACGACTTGTAGAAATCGATATCGCTTGCCGCGAAGCACTTGCTGGAAAGAACGAGGTCCTTATCCATGTCTTCGAGCATCTCGAGCACGAGCGCATGCACTTCGGGGTCGGTTTCGGAAAAGCCGCACTCCCCCAGCACGAAGTTGATGTAGCTAAATTCGCGCACGTAGAGCGCTTCCCAGATCTTCGCGGACGCGTTGCGACGACGAAGCACCTCGCGCATTTCACGCGTACGGTCGAACGGGATATGAAAATCCTTCAGGAAGCTCGAAGAGCTCATATTGGTCTGACGGTAGTAATAGTAGTTCTTCGGAACCCACACGATGCGCTTGGCGGCAACGAGGGTTTCCTGCATGAACGGGTTATCGGCCCAGCCTGCGCCCTTGGGCTCCACGAAGCGGATGCCCTCCGACTCCAGGAACGAGCGACGGTAGATGGCCGTCCAGATGCAGGGATGCGAAGAGGAAAGGCCCGGATGCTCGTCGATGGTGAGGGCCGTGGGGACCTTCGGCATGAATTCCGTGAGCGCCGACGTGGTTACGGCATCGCCATAGCCATTGCGACCATCGTAGAACTGCACGTAGGAGCCCTTCACGATGTCGGCGGGCTTGCCACCGAAGTTCTCGTACGACACGAGGTCTTCGTACATATGCTCGTCGATGAAGTCATCAGGCTCGACGATGCCAATGAACTCACCCGTGGCGTGGCTAAGGCCGTAGTTCAGAGAGTGACCGTAACCGCCGTTGGGCTTGTCGAGAATCTTGAAGCGGCTGTCGGCCTCGGCGTACTCGCGCATCACGGCAAGAGAATCGTCCTTGCTGCCGTCGTTGATGCAAAGCACCTCAATATCCTGGAGCGTCTGCGCTTTGATGCTATCGAGGCACTGCCTGAGATAGGGAATCGCATTGTAGACGGGGATGAGAATGGATACTTTGGGCATGCACGCCTCCTGAAATCAACCAATAAAAAAGCAGGTCGCAGCGTATGCCGCGACCTGCGTTATTTTGGTGCCCCCAACGAGAATCGAACTCGTGTCTCAGCCTTGAAAGGGCCGCGTCCTGACCGCTAGACTATGGGGACGATCATGCGCTTCCGTGAAGCAGCTAGGCTATTATGGCAAAGCCCCGCGAAGCGCGCAAGGGGCAATTTTTTTAACATTGCCGCCGTTCACACGATGTCCACGACTCGCCCTTAGCCCCGTGTGTCGTAGCGCTCCTTCACGATATACAGCGGGCGGTGCTTCTGCTCGATATAGCTTCGAGCCTGGTAATCGCCCATGATGCCAAGCACCAGAAGCTGAATTCCGCCGAAAAGAAGAATGAGGCACACGAGCGTGGGGTAACCGGGAATCTCGACGCCCATGATGAGATAGTCGATGATGATGACGTACAGCAAGTAAAGCGTAGCCACCACGCTGGAAAGGAAGCCGATGTACTTGGCAACCTTCAGAGGCCACGTGGTGAATGCGATGATGCCCGAGAAGGCGTACTTGAAGAGCTTGCGCGTCGACCAGCTCGACTCCCCTTCCAAGCGCTCGTCGGGCGTGTAGGGAACGGCGTGCGTATTGAAGCCCACCCAGGCGAACAGCCCCTTGCTGAAACGGTAGTACTCGGGCATGGAAATGAGCGCATCAGCCACGCTGCGGCGGAAGACGCGGAAGTCGCTCATGTTTTCGGGCATCTCTATTTCGTCGGAAGCGACGTTGAACGTGCGGTAGAAGCGGCGCTTCAGCCACGCCTGCATCTTGTTCTCGCGGCGCGTTTCCTGGTAGGCCGCCACCACATCGCATTCGTCATGCTCGACCAGATACTTGTACATATCGAACGCGAGCGCCGGGTCTTGCTGCAGGTCGGCGTCGATGAGGCACACGGAAGCGCCCCTCGATTCCTTCATGCCGCAATAGATGGCGCTTTCCTTGCCGAAATTGCGCGAAAAGCCGATGGCGCGCAGCGCATGCTGCCCCGCATCGGCGTCGATGAGGCGACGCAGCGAGCCCATGGTGCCATCGGAGCTGCCATCGTTGACGTACACGATTTCGTACGTAACGCCCGTGCCGTCGAAGACTTCCCTCACGCGATCGAAAAAGGGCTCGACGTTCTTCTCCTCGTTATGGCAGGGAACCACCAGGGAGAGGTCGAAAATCTGATGCGATGGCGCTTCGGCCGCGAGTTCAAAAGTCATGGGCAATCTTTACAGACGGTGTATATCGGACAGTCCCAGTGTAGCGCATGGTAAGATTTTCCAGGAGCTGAACAAAAAGGAGATACGTTAGGCACATGACGTACGATACGACCCCCGAAATCATTTTCCACGCCGACGACTTCGGCATCACCCCAGATCAGTCGAATCTAATTCTCTCGTACGCAAATTCGTGCGGCGGCGCAGGGGCGCTCAACAGCATTTCAGTCATGGTCAACTCCCCCAGCTTCAGCGACTCGGTCCGCCTGCTGAAGGAGCACGAGGGCCACATCCTCACGAGCCTGCATGTAAACGTGGTCGAAGGCCGCTGCTGCGCCAACCCGGCACTCGTTCCGCTTCTGGCCGACGAGCAGGGCATGTTCCGCCAGAGCTTCGCCTCGATGCTGAAGCTCTCATTCGGAAGCACGCGCGAGGACCTCACGCGCCAGCTAACCGAGGAAATAGGCGCCCAGCTCGATCGTTACCTCGAAGCGCTTCCCCAGGCGAAGAGCGCGCTGCGCATCGATAGTCACCAGCATTTCCACCTCATCCCCGCCGTCTTCGACGCGACGCTTAAGGCGGCGGAATCGCGCGGATGCACCATCGCATTCATGCGCATTCCGGCCGAACCCGTGCTGCCCTTCCTGAAAACGCCCCGCATCTGGTTCAAGATTCCGCCCATCAACTGGGTAAAGCACTGGCTCTTGAACTTCCTCTGGCGCCTCGACAGAAAAAAGCTACCGCAATACGAGCAGGTTTCCGCCATCTTCTGCGGCATCAATTTCAGCGGCCACATGACGCCCGAACGCGTAAGCGCCGTCTACCCCGCATTCGTGTCGTATGCGCGCAAGAAGAACATGCCGATGGAGTTCCTCTTCCATCCCGGCTCGCTCCCCGAAGAAGACGCGCTCAATCCCAACCTCACGGGATTTGTTGCGTTTTACACGTCATCCTTACGGGGAATTGAGGGAGATGCACTCCGAGCGTTGCAACGCTAATCGCGCCTACGTACACTGAAACGCTGGCACATACGCCTGGCATCGTGCTCACCCAGAGAGCATTCCACGCCGATGCCCAACGTATAGACGCATAAGATTCAACCAAGGATTGATTATTCCCTATGACCTCTTTTAACGAACTGGGCCTAAGCGAAATAGGCCTTGCAGCCGTTGACGCACTTGGCTACAACGAGCCCACCCCCGTGCAGCAACAGGCTATTCCCGCAATCCTGAAGGGCCGCGACGTCATCGCCGCCGCCAAGACGGGCACGGGCAAAACGGCAGCGTTCAGCCTGCCGTCGATGGACAAGATCGGTCACGCCCGCCATGGTCAGGGCCCGCTCATGCTCGTCATCACGCCCACGCGCGAACTCGCCATGCAGATTCGCGAAGTGTGCACCACCATTGCCACGAAGACGCACCACCACGTAACCTGCGTTGTGGGCGGCCTTTCCTATGGCCCCCAGATCGACGCGCTCTCGCGTGGCACCGACGTGCTCATCGCCACGCCCGGCCGCCTCGTCGACCTCATCAACCAGGGCGCTGCCGACCTAAGCCAGGTGGAAACGGTGGTTCTCGATGAAGCCGACCGCATGCTCGACATGGGCTTTCTGCCCGATATGAAGCGCATCATCAAGCAGTGCCCCGTCGACCGCCAGACGCTCCTGTTTTCGGCCACCATCGATTCGGCCATTCAGAAGAACATGAAGAACCTGCTGAAGGACCCGGTCTTCGTGGAAATCGCCCACAAGGGCGAGACTGCCGACACCATCGAGCAATATGTCATCCACGTCGACCAGCGCGCGAAGATCGACCTGCTCATCTCGCTGTTGAATGAACGCGGCGGCACGCGCATCATCGTGTTCGCCCGCACGCGCCATCGCGTCGACAACACGGTCAAGAAGCTGCGCCGCGCAGGATTCAAGTGCGCGCCCATCCATTCCGACCGCAGCCAGAACCAGCGCAAACGCGCGCTCGACGATTTCGCTGCCGGCAAGATCGACATCATCGTCGCCACCGACGTACTCGCACGCGGCATCGACGTCTCCGACGTGTACTACGTCGTGAACCTCGACATGCCCATGCAGGCAGAAGACTACGTGCATCGAATCGGCCGCACGGGCCGCGCCGGCGAAAAGGGCTTTGCCGTCTCCTTCATCTCGCCCGACACGAGGAAGCTGCTGCGCGCCGTCGAGAAGCTCATCGGCATCAGCATCCCCACCATGGAAGTGAAGTCGTTCGACGCGTCGGCGAGCGAAGCCGCCCTGGCCGACAAGGCCACGCGCAAGGCAGCCAAGGACGACCCCGAACTTGCAGCCGCCGCCAAAGAGGAAAAGTCGCGCAAGAAGTCGAAGGCCAAGCGCGAACGCAAGCGCAACGAGGAAGCACCCTCCCCTCGCAAGACGCGCGGCACGGCCAAGAAGCAAGATAAGAAAAATCAGAAGGCCGCACAGGCCGCCCAGAAGAGCAACCGCAAGCCCGCCGACGATGCTCCCCGCAAGAAGAACCGCAACGGAGCCCCCAAGCCCAAGAGCCGCAATGGTCAGGGCGAGTTCCGCTCCGGGAAGGCGCAGGGCAAGAACAAGAACGCCAAGAGCGATTTCCGCCCCGGTAGGTCGCAGCGTCGCACGAGGGCGAAACAGCACTCGAAGAGCTCTCGTTAAACAGCAAGCGATAGTAAGAGGCGGTGCAAACCGCCTCTCTTTTTCGCGTCTACCACCAACTTGCAAATTAATTCCGTTGAGCGAAAGAGCGCCCGCTAAGCCGGGGGCTTTGCTATCGTTTTCGCAGACAGAAAAAGGAGTACGTTATGAGAATCGCGGTAGCGAGCGACGGCCTGGATGTAGCGCAGTTCTTTCCCCAGTGCCAGAATTTCAATTACTACACCACGAAGAGCTATGAAATAGCCGAGTCTCAGAACCTACCCGCCCAGGGGCTAACGGGAGAAGAATACGCCAAGCTCATGGACAGAATCGACGTCGACGTATTCATTTGCCACGCCATGAGCGCCGCCGATATGAACGCCTTCGAAGAACATGGCATCGAAGTCGTGATCGACGCCAGTGGTCGCGCGATGCAGGCAGCGGAATCCTACGTCCAGAAAAAAGCCGAAGAACTCGAAAGCGAATCGCTCGAGGACGAAGAAGAATAAGAGAAAGCGCTATCCGTCTAGCAGATAACGCCGAAGGACATATCGCCGTTCGCTTCACTTCGAACAGCGCACGAAAAGGGGTTGGCATGTGCCAACCCCTTTCGCAATGCTATGTCGCTGAGCTTACAGAGCCTTCTTGGCAACTTCGGCAAGAGCGGCGAATGCGGGAGCATCGTTCACGGCCATGTCGGCGAGAACCTTGCGGTCAAGCTCGACGCCAGCCTTCTTGAGGCCATTCATGAACGTGGAGTAGCTCATACCGTTGATGCGAGCAGCAGCGTTGATACGCGTAATCCAGAGACGACGGATTTCGCGCTTCTTGTTGCGGCGGTCGCGGTACTGGTACTGCAGCGAGTGCTGGACCTGTTCCTTCGCAGCGCGATAGGAACGGGACTTTGCGCCATAGTAACCCTTGGCGCGATTAAGGACGGTGCGGCGCTTCTTATGAGCGTTAACGGCACGCTTTACACGAGGCATTTCAATCCTCCCTTACTTACTATCGACGGCCAAGATTGCGTGCGACGACCTTCTGGTCAGCCTTGGCAATCTCGGTTTCGTGGCGGAAATTACGCTTGCGCTTCTGGCTCTTCTTGGTGAGAATGTGGCTCTTGTAAGCCTTGGAGCGCATGATCTTGCCAGAACCGGTAACGCGGAAACGCTTAGCGGTGCCGCGATGAGTCTTCATCTTGGGCATGTTACTCCCCTTCCTTTTCTTCGACGTTCTTCCTATTACGCTTACCAGCAGCGGCCTTCTTGTTCTTGGCCGTGCCAGGCAAAGGCGAAATTACCATGTGCATATTGCGGCCTTCCATTTTGGGCTGGCTTTCGATAGCCGCAATATCCTTCAAATCGTCTGCGAGACGTTCCAGAATGCTAAGACCCTGTTCCGGATGGGCCATTTCGCGACCGCGGAACATGATGGTGATCTTGACCTTGTTGCCAGCCTCGAGGAAGCGGATGACGTGCTTCTTCTTGGTGGTGTAGTCGCCCACATCGATTTTGGGGCGGAACTTCATTTCCTTGGTTTCGATCTTGCTCTGGTTCTTGCGAGCCTGCTTTGCTTTGATGGCCTGTTCGTACTTGAACTTTCCGTAATCCATCACACGACATACGGGCGGGTTGGCATTCGGAGCAATTTCCACGAGATCGAGACCCGCATTGTCGGCAACATGCTGAGCTTCCTCGACTGCGCAAATGCCCATCTGCTCTCCGTCATAGCCAATGAGACGCACTTCGCGTGCGGTAATGGACTCATTGAGCCGTGGTTCCTGTGCAGCTATCGCAAACACCCCCTTCAAGGTATCGTTCTTGCTATCCAATAAAAAACCCATGGCACGGGCCATGGGACACATAACAACATACGCTATACAGCATATTCGTATGACCCATCAGCAGCCGAAGCGCCGAAACAGGTGGGGCCGATTAGGCCCGCTTGAATGACAGCCCATATAGATTACCACACGGGCCACCCAGTGCAACAAGATAATCGCATGGCACGCATTCTACACAACACGTGCCCTACCTCGCCTATTCTTCAGACGAAGAATCCTCGCCACCGGAAGCGTTGGCATCGCGTTCGTACCCCACGGGCACGCGCGGGCCTTCCTTGCCCTTATGCTCGTAGTAATGGCGAAGCACGGGCTTGAAAAGCTTGAACTTCCAGATGACCACGGCAAGCGCAGCAGCCAGCACGCCCAAGATGACCCAGCGCTCCATGCCGGTGAACTGGCCAATGGAAATGCCGATGGCGCCCAGCACGGCAGAGCAGCTATACAGGATGACAACTGCCTTGCGCTGGCTGAAGCCGGCATCGAGGAGCCTATGGTGAACATGTCCCAGGTCGGCTTCGTCGATGTGCTTATGCGCGATCTTCCTGCGCACGATTGCCGAAAGCGTGTCGATAACGGGCACGCCCGCAATTACCAGAGGAACGAGCATGAGCACGAGGCTGGACATGCGCACCACGCCCATGATGGAGACGATGCCCACGATGAGCCCCAGGAACAGCGAGCCGGAATCGCCCATGAAGACGGTGGCGGGATAGAAGTTGAAACGCAAAAAGGCAATGCAGGCGCCGATGAGCGCCAGGCACATGCCCGTGAGCGTGAACGACCCCTGCGCACCCACGAGCACCATGAGGCACGCCGTAACGATGGCGACGATGCCGGCGGCAAGGCCGTCGAGGCCATCGATGAGATTGGTGATGTTCACGAAGCCAAGCAGGTAGATAACCGTAATGGGCATATCGGCCCACTGCAGGAAGATGAGCCTATGACCATCGGCATCGATAGGTGAGCCAATGGCGTCGATGGAGATGCCAGCAGCATAGATGAGGCAGCATGCGACGATCTGCCCTGCGAATTTCACCTTCGCGTTAATCTGACGCACGTCGTCGATGAGGCCGAGCGCGAACATGAACGTGATGCCGGCAACCAGCAGTGACGGGTTGACGTTGCGCTCCATGATGATGTCGAGCCAGCTGTGCCCGCACGTAAACGACTGCACGTGCATAACGAACAAGCCAGCCATGAAGCCAACGAAGAGGGCGATGCCACCGCATCGCGGAATGGGCGTAGTATTCACGCGTCGATTGCTGGGGTAATCGATGGCGCCAATGCGCAAGGCTATGCGCTTGGACACGGGCACCATGATATACGTGACCACGAAAGCCACCAGCAATACAATGCCCAATTGAAGAAAATCCAACGCCAGTCCTCGTGCCGCCCTACAGTATCGCGCCCATATCTAGTATGGGCGCACAATCGATGAATTATAGCTCTTTCGCAGCCTTCGAAGAATAAAACACCATTAAGCCGCAGAAATGTAAATGGTAATCTGGCGAACGGTATCGGCCAGGTTGCCGCTCGTGTTCGCAGCGGTGTAATCGTACGAAAGCACCGAAGACCAGTTATACGTAGCGCCGCCAACGGTGGAGCTGCCGTCGAAGGAGCACTTCTCGAATACGCGCGTGGTGCCATCGGTGGCATACGTGGTGTACTGGGAAGCGTCGGGCAGGGAAACGGAGCCGTCGGCTACGTTCAGGCCGGCTTCGTTAAGCGTCTTCTCGATGACGTGCTCGTTGCTTACGGCATCGGAGAAGCTCAGGTCGCCATAGCCCAGGCTGGCCGTGGCAGCGGTGTAGCCAGCGCGCACGACGGTGCCCTCTTCCGAGATGGTGAGGTAAACCGTGGGCGTGCCCGACTTCGAATCGGCGGGCTCGTCGGTGAGCATGACCGTGAGGTTCGTGGTTACGGGAGCGCCCTCTTCGCCCGAGGTCGACGACGTGGGCGAAACAACGGCACCGTGGCCGATCTTCGCGATGGCTTCATCCTGCGTGAGGCCCAGAATGCTCACCAGGTCGGGAACGTCGGTAACCTTGGTGTTGCCCGAAGAGGCGTCTTTGCCACTGGAGTTGCTGGAAGACTGGATGACGTCGGTGGTGGAGCTAGTGCCCTGCTGCACGTTGAATTCGGACGCCGTATTGTAGAACTGGTAGCCCAGATACACGATGGCACCCAGAAGCGCGATGAGCACGATTACCACCACGAGCAGAACGCGACGCATGCGGCGCGACTTGCGCTGATGCTCGGGCATGGCCGCCAGGCGCTCTTTGCGCGTGGGCTTCGACTTGCCATGACGCCCATGCTTTCCGCGAGCGGGCGCGGCACCCTCTTCCACGACGTCGGCGCGCACGGTGTGCATCTTGTCGCCGTACTCGTAGTAATCGCGCTGGGCGTCGTCGACGATGCTGTCGGCAGAACCGCCCAGGAACTCCTCGCCATTTTCGGTGGGATCCCACAGGTGATCGGAATCGAAGGGAAGGCCATCTACGCCATCGTCGCCGTTGGAACGGGAGCGCTCCCCCTCCACGCCGAATGCGTGGGGCGTGGGGAACTCGCTATCAGCGCCTTCCTGAACGGACTCGGCAAACTCTTCCCCTGCCTCGTCGGAAGAAGCCTCGTCATCTTCCGCATCGCTGGAAGCAGAGGAGACCTCATCAGCTTCGTCCTGCTGGGGCGCTTCCTGCTCCGCATCTTCCACGGGAGCATCGGCGGGAACGGATTCGTCGAGCTCTTCGGTCGACTGGATTTCCTCTTCGTTCGAAATAATAGTCTCTTCGCTTTCGCTAGCACCATGCGTGTTTTGCTTGGACATTTGGCGCATCCACCTTTCGAGCGTGTAACGAGCGTTTTCTATGCGGGATGAGTGAACATCCAATACGCCACGGCACCCACGACCATAAGGACGCCGACGACGATGATGATAGCGCGCATGCGGGCGAAGGGAGTTGCAACATGCAAATCGTCTTCGGAGGTGATGAGCGCATCGGCTTCGCGTCGGGCCTTCGCCTTCAGGTGACGAGCATATGCCTTGCGGTCTTCTTCGGAAGCGTTCTGGAGCATTTCCGTGAGCTCGTCGCTTTCCCCAGGAGCTTCTTCCTGAAGGGCAACGTGGGATTCGGCCGGGTTACAGGGGACGTCATGAGAAGAGCGCTGGGCAGCCGGCACGGCCCCAGCCTGGACGACCACGTCATCCGCTTCGTCGTCGCTTACCGTTATAAGGTTAAACGCTTTCTCTTCCGACACGGCATCCACCTTCTTTCCTGTAGCCCATTAATTATACGGTATGGCATTACAGGACTATTCCCGTCCAGATAATATCCATTGGAGCTTCCCACCTGTTCGGATACAATACCGAATCGAACTGCTAAAAGCACAGACGCATAGACGAGAGGACGTTAGATGCTTGAGCTTAAGAACGTAGTATTTGACGTACCCGTATCAGAGGGGTCAACCGAGACCAAGCGTATCATCGACGATCTCACCCTTCGCATCGACGACAACAAATTCGTCGTCATTACGGGCCCGAACGGTGGAGGAAAGAGCACGCTGGCGAAGCTCATCATGGGCATCGAGCAGCCCACGAGCGGCCAGATTCTGTTCAATGGAACCGACATCACGAACATGAGCATCAGCGACCGCGCGAAGCTGGGCATTGGCTACGGCTTCCAGCAGCCGCCGCGCTTCAAGGGCATGAAGGTCAAGAAGCTGCTGGAAATCGCAGCTGGCGAACGCCTTCCCATGTTCGCATGCAACGAATACCTGGCCAAGGTGGGCCTCTGCAGCGCCGACTGGCTCACGCGCGAAGTCGACAAGAACCTTTCCGGCGGCGAAGTCAAGCGCATCGAAATCGCCACGCTCCTCGCCCGCAACCCCAAGCTGGCCATCTACGACGAGCCCGAAGCGGGCATCGACCTGTGGAGCTTCGACCGCCTTACCGGCACGTTCCGCGACATCCACGAGGCGCGCGAAGGCCATACCATCATGATCATCAGCCACCAGGAGCGCATCATCCAGCTCGCCGACGAAATCGTGCTCCTGAAGAAGGGAAAGATCGACAAGCGCGGCACGCTCGAAGAGGTTATGCCCCACCTTCACCTGGCGCACCGCACCAACCCCAACGAAGCATGCACGTTCACGGCGCCCACCAACATCAACACGGGCGACATCAACACCAACTGCTAGGAGGCAATCATGGCAGTAGACCTTTCCCCCATCGACGAGAACCTGCTCTCCACCATTTCCGGACTGCACGGCATGCCCAAGGGCGCGTTCAACATCAGGCGTAACGGCGAACTCGTCGAGCGCTCCAGCAGCGCGTTCATCGAAATCGCCACGAAAGAGGGCGTTCCCGGCATCGACATCAAGATCAAGCCCGGCACGCGCGGCGAAACCGTGTACATCCCCGTCATCGTGACGAAGGCGGGCGTGAAGGACGTCGTGTACAACACCTTCTACGTTGGCGAGAACAGCGACGTCACCATCGTGGCCGGCTGCGGCATCCACAATGGCGCGCACGAGCAGAGTCAGCACGACGGCATTCACGAGTTCTTTATCGGCAAGGGCGCGCGCGTGAAGTACACGGAAGCCCATTACGGCGAGGGCGCAGCCGACGGCGTGCGCATCCTGAACCCCGTCACGAAAGTGCACATGTCCGAAAACTCGTTCTGCGAGATGGACCTCACCCAGCTCGCCGGCGTTACCAGCACCAAGCGCGAAACGGAAGCCGATTTGGCCGACGGCGCGAAGATGATCGTCACCGAAAAGCTCATGACGCACGACGACCAGTTCGCCGAAAGCAACATGCTCTTCGAACTGAACGGCGACGACAGCAGCGTGCAGGTAATCAGCCGCAGCGTCGCGAAGGATAATTCGCGCCAGGTGTTCAGCCCGCTCGTCATCGGCAATGCCGCATGCCGCGGCCACGTGCAGTGCGACTCCATCCTCATCGGCAACGGCAAGGTGAAGTCGGTGCCCGCCATCGAAGCCGACTGCGAAGACGCCATCCTCATGCACGAGGCGGCCATCGGCAAGATCGCCGGCGACCAGATCGTGAAGCTCCAGACGCTCGGCCTCACCGAGGAGGAAGCGGAGCAGGAAATTCTCGACGACTTCCTGAGCTAGCCATACGCCACATTAGGCAACAAGAAACGCGGGCCCGAATTCGAGCCCGCGTTTTTCATGCGCTATGGTGTCCCCTGCAGAATTCGAATCTGCGTTTCCGACCTGAGAAGCCGGTGTCCTTGGCCGCTAGACGAAGGGGGCAAGTATCGCTGGATAACCAGCGGGGATAATCCTAACACGGGCGCACGAGGGCGCTCCGCCCGAATCGGCTAACGCGCAATTTCCGCAAGAACCTCTACTACTGCCGTAGTAAATGCATCGATTTCTTCTTCAGTATGTGCGATGCTGAGGAACAGCGCCTCGAACTGGCTTGGCGCAATGAGGTAACCGCGATCGAGCATGCCGCGGAAATAGCGCGCGAACATGTCCGTATCGCACGCAGCGGCATCGTTCCAATTGCGCACGGGGCCATCGGTGAAGAAAAGCGTGGCAAGGGAGCCAACGCGATTCACGCACGCATGCGTAGACGTCTGCTCGATTGCGTTGTTCAAGCCCTTTTCCAGGCGCTCGCCCAGAGCCTCGAGCCGCTCGTACACACCTGGCTTCTGCAGTTCTCGCAGCTGGGCGAGGCCAGCTTCCATGGCAACGGGATTGCCAGAAAGCGTGCCCGCCTGATACACGGGGCCTTCGGGGGCAAGGTACGACATGACATCGGCACGGCCCGCAAAGCAGCCCACGGGGAACCCACCGCCAATGATCTTGCCGAACGTGCACAGGTCGGGAAGCACGGAATAACGCTCCTGCGCGCCACCCAATGCGGCACGGAAACCGCTGATGACCTCATCGAAGATGAGGAGCGCACCATTCTTCGTGCACAGCTCGCGCAAGCCCTCCAGGAAGCCTTCCGCAGGAGCGACAACGCCCATGTTGCCCGCGATGGGCTCGACGATAATGCAGGCGATTTCGCCAGGATGTGCCGCGAATGCAGCCTCGACCGCATCGAGGTCGTTGTACGGCAGCACGATGGTGTCGGCCACGGCCCCTTCGGTAACGCCGGGCGTGCCGGGAATGCCAAACGTTGCAACGCCACTGCCCGCGGAAACGAGGAGCGCGTCGGAGTGGCCATGGTAATTGCCCTCGAACTTGATGAACTTCGGGCGATTCGTGAAGCCTCGTGCGAGGCGAATGGCGCTCATCGTGGCCTCGGTTCCACTCGAAACCATGCGTGCCTTCTGGGCGGCGGGAACGATACGGCAAATCTCCTGCGCCATCTCGATTTCCGCTTCGCACGGAGCACCATAGCTCACGCCCCTATCGAGCTGAGCGCGCACGGCGGCGTCGACCGCCGCAGGGCGATGGCCCAGAATCATGGGACCCCAGCTGCAGATGAAATCGACGTACTCGTTGCCATCGACGTCCCACACATGGCTTCCCTTGGCATGGTCGTAGAACACGGGGCTGCAATCGACGTTCGCGAACGCGCGGACGGGCGAGTTGACGCCACCGGGAATAGAAGCGCACGCCTTCTGGAAATCCTGCTGGGATACGCTGTGTTTCATAGCAAATGCTCCTCAAATGCGCAGCTAGACTACGCGAAATACGTCATCGAAACCTTTTTGAACTCATGCGTCGTGGTAAGCGCGAAATGGCGCGAGCAAGGCACGGCAGCCTCTTCCAAGGCACGTGCGAGCTCGGCGATATGATCGGCCATCTCCTCTTCGCTTTGCGCATGGGTCATAGCATACATATTCGCAGGCCACGTTTCCATACGCGGGCGCACGTAGCAATGGCTCACGAAATCCTTCGAGGCAAACAGGCGCCCTGCTTCCTCGACGTGGTCGTCGGGAATATCCCACACGGTCATGCTGTTGAACGCGAAGCCAATGCGCTGGTGGCGGACCATGACGCCAAAGCGCCTGATGGCACGCAGAGCCTTGAGCTCTCGTAGGCGCACGAGGATGTCGTCGGCGGAAACGTCACGGCCCACCTGGGCCGACACGAAACGCGCCGCCTCGTCGAACGGCTCCGGCACGATGCCTCCCTGCGCATCGCGCGCGATATCGCCCTGCGCCCAGCGCACCAATGCGACGTCGAGCTCGCTCGCAGCATCGAACGGCTTAGCATCGGGCATCTCGTCACGAGCAGCCGGCGTTTTCCCGGCATGACGGCGCGCCGACCCGAAATCGACGCGAATCTTGAACATGCGCGATGCGGGCATGTCCAGCAAGTCATCGCAACCCGTGGTCTGCTTGATTTCGGAAAGGATGCGCTCCTTTTCCTCGGCCGAACGCGTGATAAGCGTGAACCAGAGGTTGTACCTGTTCTGGCGCCCGTAATTATGCGTGACGCCCGGATAGGCATTCACGACCTCCGCAGCGGCGCGCAGCTGCTCTTCCCCACCGGGAACGGCCAGCGCGCACAGCGTCGAGGTATACCCAAGCTTGCGCGAGTCGAATGACGCGCCCGTGCGCCTGACGCTGCCCTCGGCATAGAGCGCGGCAAGCGCATCGCATACGTCCTCGGCACCGGCCCCAAGCTGGGCAGCCAACGCGGCATAGGGGCTGCGCTGCAGCGGGAACCCAGATTGGATGACGTCGAGCAGCTGAGCCTTCAGCTCTTCGCTAGCGGCCATCAACGCTGCCCTCCTGCATAACCGGGGCCTCGCTGCAGATCGCGCCCATGGCGAACGCGGGCAGCTTGACCGTGCCGTCGTCCTGCCCCTCTTCGCGCATCGAACGGGGGACGTAGCTGCAGTACGGCTCCTCGTCCATATAGTCGCCTGTTGCGGACAGGGCGCGCGCACGGCAGCCGCCGCATACGCCGCGGTACTCGCAGGCACCGCATTTGCCCTTCAACTTGCCGAAATCGCGCAAGTCGTTGAACACGGGGGAATTGGTCCAGATTTCGCTGAACGGCGTTTCCTTTACATTGCCAAGCTGCATGTCGAAGTAGCCGCACGGCTGCACGTCGCCCACGTGGCTGATGAAGACGAACGAGATGCCGCCCAGACAGCCGCGCGTCATGGCATTCAGGCCGTACTCCTCGGCCGTGGACGTGTCGCCCTCTTCGCGCAGACGCTGATGCGAAATGCGGTAGTACTGGGGCGCATCGGTAGGCTTGAAATGCAGAGGGGACGTCTTCTGCTTGTAATACGCCCAGGTGAGAACCTCTTCGTACTCCTCGGGCGTAAGCTCCACCTCACGCAGGCTCTCGCCGCGGCCCGTGGGCACGAGCAGGAACGGGTGAAACGCCACGGCGTCCAAGCCGCGCACCATGTCATGCATTTCCTCCAGGCACTCGGCATTCTTCTTCGTCACCGTCGTGTTCACCTGGACGCCAACGCCATGCTTCTGAGCAAGCTTGATGCCGCGCACGGCATCATCGAAGCTCCCCTGCTGGCCTCGGAAGGCATCATGGCGTTCCGCATCGGGAAAATCGAGCGAAATGCTGATGCGGCCGATGTGATGCTCGGCCATCTTCTGCGCGATTTCCTCGGTGATGGTGGTGCCGTTCGTGCCGATGACGGGCATGCAGCCCGCCTCGCGCGCGTAGTCGATGATCTCCCAGATGTCGGGCCTCATGAACGGCTCGCCACCCGTGAGGATGAGAATGGGGTTGGTGATGCTGGCGATGTCGTCGATGACCGCCTTGCATTCCTCGAGGGAAAGCTCGCCCGGGTAATGCCCGAATTCGGCCGCCGCCCTGCAGTGCTCGCAAGACAGATTGCAGCTACGCGTGATTTCCCAGGCCACGATGCGCGGAGCCTGAATGCCCGTACGCTCCTTGTACGCCTGCGCCGCCGCGCCGCCGCCAGGGCGATATCCGCGGCCCGCTACGCTCTCGGGATGCGCGCCGGGCTTGCCAGGTTTTCCAGGCTTGCCCTTGCCACCCAGCTTCTTCGTCCACTCGGGACGCTTGCCCACCTTGGGAACCCACGAAGGATGCCCGCCCTGCTTCGGCTGCTCGCCCGTGAGCTTGCCCGCAGCGGCAGCCTCGTCGCGCGCGGACTGGGCCATGCGCTGCAGGGCCGTCATTTCCCCCAGAAACTCTTTCGTCATTGAAACCCCTACTCAGAAAGCCAACGAGCGGCTTCTTTAGCGTGATACGTGATAATCATGTCGGCGCCAGCGCGCTTCATGCTTAGCAGAAGCTCCAGCACGACGCGCCTCTCGTCGATCCAGCCCTGCGCGGCAGCGGCCTTCACCATCGAGTATTCCCCGCTCACGTTATACGCGACCGTGGGAAAACCCGTCTCGCTCTTCACGCGACGCAGCACGTCGAGATACGAGAGCGCAGGCTTCACCATCACCATGTCGGCGCCTTCGGCGATGTCGTAGAACGCCTCGCGCACGCCCTCTTCGGCGTTAGCCGGATCCATCTGGTACGCGCGACGGTCGCCGAACGACGGCGTGCTGTCGGCGGCATCGCGGAACGGCCCGTAGAAGGCACTCGCATACTTGGTGGAATAGCTCATGATGGGCACGCGTTCGAAGCCCGCTTCGTCGAGAGCGCTTCGAATGGCACCCACGCGACCATCCATCATGTCCGACGGCGCGATCATATGGGCGCCGGCGCGCGCCATGCTCACGGCCTCGCGCGAAAGGAGCTCGAGCGTCGCGTCGTTGTTCACATAGCCGTCTTCGTCGAGCTTGCCGCAATGGCCGTGGCTCGTGTACTCGCACATGCATACATCGCAGATGACGTACATCGAAGGCGCCTGCGCGCGGATGATGCGGCAGGCTTCCTGCACCACGCCATGCTCATCCCAGGCGGAAGACCCCACTTCGTCCTTGCCGGCGGGAATGCCGAACAAGAGCACGTAGTGCACCCCGAGTTCCAGAAGCTCGTTTACCTCGTCCATGAGCCGATCGAGCGAAACCTGGAACACGCCGGGCATCGAGGGAATCTCGTCCCTCAGGCCCGAACCGGGCTTCACGAACAGCGGGTAGATGAAGTCGTCCGCGGAAAGCGCGGTCTCGCGAATCATCGTGCGCGCAAGCTCGCCATCGCGCATGCGACGCGGGCGATATGCTGGAAACGTACCGTACTGCATGTGATCATCTTCTTTCGACGGCAGCGCCCTCCCGAGCGCTGCCGGATACTTTCAACCTAGTTTTCGTATGCGGGAGCCTCGACGACGCGCTTCTCGGGATCGTCGTCGTGCTTGGCGATTTCCTCATCGGTGAGGTAGCAGGCAGGGTCGGCGGACCACAAATCGCCCGTGGCAGCTTCGGCGCGCACGCGGAAGTTTCCGCCACATACGTCGAGCCAGCGGCAATCGGCGCAACGGCCCTTAACCCACGGGCGCTTGTCCTTCAGGCGGAACATGAGCTCGCTGCGCTCGTCGGAACGGCTCACGTCGCTCCAGATTTCGCTGAACGGACGGTCCTTCACGTTGCCGAAGCTGTAGTGACGCCAGAACTGGTCGGCGTACACCTCGCCATCCCAGCTGATGCAGCCGATGCCATTACCCGAGCTATTGCCTTGGTTCCACTGCAGAAGCTGCATGACCTTCTCGGCACGCTCGGGGTCTTCCTTCAGAAGCTCCATGTATACGAACGGCGCGTCGGCATGGTTGTCGACGGTGAGGATTTCGGGCTTGCCACCCTCGTCGAACCACTGCTTGGTGCGGTCCATGATGAGGCGCACGGCCTGACGCGTTTCCTCGTGCGAGAGGTCCTCGTCCATCATTTCGGTGCCGCGGCCCGAATACACCAGGTGGTAGAAGCAAGCGCGGTTGATGCCCTCGCGCTGCATGAGGTCGAAGATGTCGTTGATCTCGCGCCAGTTGTGCTTGTTGATGGTGAAGCGCAGGCCGACCTTGATGCCAGCCGCCTGGCTGTTCTTAAGGCCCTGCAGAGCGCGATCGAACGAGCCTTCCACGCCACGGAACCTATCGTGGGTTTCGGGGTCGCCATCGAACGAAACGCCCACGTAGGACAGACCCACTTCCGCGAACTGCTTGGCGAGCTCCGGCGTGATGAGCGTGCCGTTCGTGGAAATGACCACGCGCATGCCCTTGCTCTTGGCGTAATGCATGAGCTCCAGCAGGTCGGGGCGCATGGTGGGCTCGCCGCCGCTGAAGAGCAGCACGGGCGCGCCGAACGCAGCCAGATCGTCGATCATGACCTTGGCTTCCTCGGTGCTGAGCTGGTCGTAGCGATGGCCGTCGGACTGGGCGTAGCAATGCTCGCACTTCAGGTTGCACGTGCGCGTGCAGTTCCACACCACAACGGGCTTCTTGTCCTTCGAGAACTGCAGCAAACCGCTCGGCAGCTCCTTCGACTGGCGCTTGTAACGCAGGACATCGCTGGGTTCGACGGAACCGCAGTACAGTTTAGAAATGCCGATCACTAGTAAATCTCCTTCTCGTTAGACAGAACGTCTTCAACCATTTGGGCAAGCGCGGGAATGGTATACGCGGAAGCCTCGCAGGAAGGCTCCATGCCCATTTCGCGCATCGTATTGCTCGTGATAGGGCCGATGCTCGCCAGCTGAACGCCATGCAGCAGCGAGGGCCATTCGCCCGGCTCGCACTGCTCGCGCACCAAGGTGGCGAAGTTTCGCGCGGTGGAAGAGCTCGTGAACGTCACGGCGCTCACGTCACCTGCGCGAAGGCGCTCGATGAGACTGGCCGCTTCCCCGTCATGGGGCATGACCGTGTCGTACACGGGCACCACGCTCACGTTCGCACCCGCTTCGCGTAGCGAGGCGGGCAGCACATCGCGCGCTTCGGACGCACGCGGAATGAGCACGTTCGCATGGGCTAGGTCGCAAGCGCCAGACAGGGATTCCACCACGCTTTCTGCCACGAAGCGAGGCGGCACGAGGTCGGCCACCAGGCCGCGGGATGCCAGGGCATCGGCCGTGGCGGGGCCGATAGCGGCGATCTTGCTTCCCGCAAACGCACGCGAGTCCTTCCCCGCCGCACGGAGCATGCTGAAGAAGCAGGCCACGCCATTGGCGCTCGTAAAGACCACCCAATCGTACGCGCCCGCTTCCAGGCCATCGATGGCAGCGCTCGCAGATTCGTCGAGTTCGCGCGGCGCAATCTCGATCGTGGGGAACTCCACTACATCGGCGCCCTTGGCAGAAAGGCGCTCGGAAAGAGCCGACGCCTGCTCGCGCGAGCGCGTCACGACGACCGACTTGCCGAACAGAGGCGCGCATTCGAACCAGGAAAGGCTATCGCGCAGCGACACCACATCGCCCACCACGATAATCGCCGGGGCCTTGAACTGCGCCTCACGTACCTTCTGGACCACCGTCTCGAGCGTGGCAACAAGCGTTTCCTGCTTGGCCGTCGTGCCCCAGCGCACCAGGGCGACGGGCGTTTCCGCGGGGCGCCCGAAACGCATGAGCTTTTCGGCAATAACGGGAAGATCGCGAATGCCCATGTAGAAGCACAGGGTATCGGCGCCCTTCGCGAGCATTTCCCAATTGATGCCCGACTCGTTCTTATCGGGGGTTTCATGCCCTGTCACGAGCGTGACCGACGTGGATACGCCGCGATGCGTGACGGGAATGCCCGCGTATGCGGGCGCAGCCACGCCGGCGGTAACGCCGGGAACGACCTTAAACGGAATGCCCGCCTCGCGCAGGGCCAGGCCCTCCTCGCCACCACGACCGAACACGAACGGGTCGCCGCCCTTCAAGCGGGCAATGACGAGCCCGGGGCGCTGCGCCTCCTCGATGAGGCACTCGTTGATCTGCTCTTGCGTGACGTGCTGAGAGAAGCCCTTCTTGCCCACGAAGATGCGCTTGGCAGTGCCATTGGCGAATCGCATCACCGCATCGCTCGCAAGATAGTCGTAGATAACGACGTCGGCGGTCTGGAGCACCTCACGTGCGCGGCACGTGAGCAGGCCAGGGTCGCCCGGGCCAGCGCCAATCAGGTATACCAGGGATGCATTTTCCATACTCATCGCAGCTCGCTTAGAATCGGGCCCGCGCCACCAGCGAGCAGGTCGTCTACAACGCACTGAGCAACGGCTTCGCTTTCCGCCAACGCGCCTTCGCGATGGGCGCGCACGAAGCGAGCACCGTCGAGCGAGCTCACGAAGGCATCCATGACGAATGCAGCCTCGCCGCCGTCGCCCTCCACCTCATGGGCATGCACGCCCATGGGAACCTGGCAGCCGCCTTCCAAGGCGCGCAGCACGATGCGCTCGGCGCGAACGGCACGCATGGTCGCCTCGTCGGTGATGGCAGCGCACAGGGAGGCAATGAGATCGTCGTTCTGGCGCGTCTCGATGGCGATTGCGCCCTGCCCCACTGCGGGAATCATGTCCGACGTGGAAATGACCTGGGCAATGACGTTGGGAATTCCCAAACGCTCGATACCGGCGCACGCAAGCACGCCCGCATCGAATTCGCCTTCGACGATGCGACGAATACGCGAGTCGATATTGCCGCGGATCTCGCATGGCTCGATATCGGGACGAAGACGACGGAGCTGGGCCGTACGGCGCAGGGAACCCGTCGCCACGCGTGCACCAGCGGGAAGGTCCATCAGGGAACCCCGCGCGTCGCGCGTGACAAGCGCATCGGCGGGATTCGCGCGAACGGGTACGCCCGTAATGGCAAGGCCCTCGGGCAGAACCGTGGGCATGTCCTTCATGGAGTGCACGCACAGGTCGACGGAACCATCGAGGAGCGCACGCTCGAGCTCCTTCGTGAACAGTCCCTTGTCGCCAATCTTGGAAAGCGCGACGTCAAGGATCTTGTCACCCTTCGTGTGAATGACCTCGACGCGGTAGTCGTATTCGGGAGCCGCCGCTTCCAGAAGCCCCTTCACGTAATTCGTCTGCCATAGAGCAAGCTTGCTGCCCCGGCTGCCCAGGACAATAGTCTGCTTCTCCACAGAAGTACCTCCTCGTATTGCCTTCGAAATTAAGCGTTCTTGGAGACGGTAGCCATCAGGCCTTCGCACATGGCCTTCATGTCGGCTTCCGACATATGCGGGTTCATGCCCGCTCCGAACGTGAAATGCTCATGCGGGATGGGATGCGGGGGAATCGCATGAGGAGCAGCAACGCCAGCCCCCACGGATTCAACGTTTTCAGCGAGCGTGCGGGAATGCTCCACCATGCCCTCGCTATAGCCGAACAGATAGCGCACGGCTTCGACGCATTCGAAATCCTTGTTGTGCGCGGCGCTCTGCTTCAGGCGCACCGTGGGCTCGTGCAGAATCTTGCTCACGATGGCCCTGGTCGCGCATTCCACGACATGCAGGTCCTCGGGCGAGAGATTCGCGTCCAGGCATTTCACCATGCGCTCGACTTCGCGCGTGCGCACGGCTTCGGCATCGCCGCGCATCTTCTTGATAGTGGGAACCACGGCATGCTCGCCCACCCATGCCAGGAAGGATCGCGTCTCATCTTCCACGATAGCGCGTGCCTCATCGGCCGCGATACGACGCTTCTCCTGGTTGGAGGCGATAATCTCGCTCAGGCCATCGAGGTCGTAGAGCGTAACGCCGGGAATTTCGCCACAAGCCGGGTCGACGTCGCGCGGAAGGGCGATGTCGAGAATGAGCACGCGCTCCTTGCACCCCTGAAGCAGCGACGGCACGATGACGTAATGCGGGGCCGAGGTAGACGAAATGACGATATCGGCCTGCTGAAGCAGCTCGGGGAGTTCGGTGAACTGGCGGGCGGTTCCGCATAGCTCGGTTGCCAGCGTGCATGCGTGAGCGTACGTGCGACTCGAGACAATGAAGGATTTCACGCCCTGTTCCTGCAGGTACCGGGCAGCAAGTTCGCTCATTTCGCCCGAGCCCACGATGAGCACCGTCTTGTCGTGGAACGAATCGAATTGCTCGCGCGCCACATCGATGGCCACCGTGGACACCGACACGTGGTTCTCGCTGATGCTCGTCTCGTTGCGCACGCGCTTGCCGCACGTAAGCGCCTGCCTGAACATGCGCGCCAGCACCATCGTGCACGTGCCCGCCTGCATGGCCTGGCGAAACGCATTGCGCACCTGCCCGGTTATCTGCTGCTCGCCCAGCACCATCGAGTCGAGCGAGGAAACGACGCTGAACAGGTGATGAACGGCTTCGAAGCCCTCGCGGCGATAGAGATGCGGCTCGAGCTCGTCGAGGTCGACGCGTCGGTACTCCCTAAGGAACTCCCTAATGCCCGCACGCGCCAGCGCGGGGTCTTCCGCATCGACGTAGAATTCGGAACGATTGCACGTGGAAAGGATTACCGCGCCGCGAATGCCCTCGCGGCCGGCAAGCGAGCACAGTGCGCTCGCAAGGTGGGGCCTGCTGATGGCAACCGATTCACGCACATCCACATCGGCAGTCTTGTAATTGAGGCCCATCATGTAAAGCTGCATATTAGCGCGCCTCCACAATCTCGCACGCCTGACGATACGCTTCCTCGGGGTCGATCACCTCGCCGGAAGCAATGCGTTCCCTCCAGCCAGCCGCGCTGGCGGCCTCGTAATAGGGGCGACGGTCTTCGTCGGAGCCGCTGATGCGCTCCTTCACCAAAAGACGAACATCACCCATGAGCTCGAGATACTCCCCCCAGCTGTCATCGAACTGACGCTCGAGGGAACGGCGGATGGACTTGGCTTCCGTAGGAGCCGTGCCCGACGTGGATACCGCAATGGTAAGCGGCCCACGGGAAACGATAGAGGGAACGATGAAATCGCATTCGGAAGGGACGTCGACGACGTTCATGAGGCATCCGATGCGGCGCGCCTCATCATGGCAGAGCTCGTTGACCTCGGGAACGCCGCACGCGCAGTACGCCATGCAGGAACCCGCGAGGTCGCCCTCTTCGTAGCAACGAAGGTCGAGCGCAATGGCGCCGGAATCGGCAAGCGACTGGATGGCATCGGTCACGCACGGGGAAACGACGCGAACGGAGGCTCCGCACGAAAGAAGGGTTTCGACCTTACGCTCCGCAACTTTGCCACCACCGATAACGACCGTGTTGCGGTCGGTTAGGTCGACGAAAACGGGATAGTAAGACGGACGGGAATAGTTTCGCGATTCACTCATGCGTACATGACCTCCAAATCCACTTCCTTACGCCACGGATTATAGCCCCGTTAGACGGACTCCCCCTTGAGCGATAGCCCTCGCAGACGCGATGAAAGTAAAACAAACAAAGATGACCCCACCTGCATGAAATCAGGTGGGGTCAATACTACGAATGGCGTATCTGATTACGAAATGGAAACGTTCCTGCTAAACGAGCGCTCTTATGCATCGGTTGCAGAGGCGCCTTCGGAGCTTTCGCTTTCGTCGGCCTGCACGGAATCGCCCGCGGACTTGTCTTCTTGCGTAGCGGTAGAAGCGCTGGTAGCAGCCGAGGAAGAGCCAGAACCCGAGGACTTGCGGGCGGCAGCGGACTGGTCGACGGTGCTAAGGTCGAGCGACGTGCCGAGCCACTTGGACTCGATGACGGAGATGGTTCCGTTATTCGAAAGCGTCTTCAACGCGGCAGCCACGGCGGACTGGAGCTCGGTGTTCGAATTCGAAATGCCAATGCTATAACCGCCGACCTTTTGGAGCACGCCAACGATATGGGCGTCGACATTGCTGGTGTAGGCAACGTAGGAACCAATAACGGCATCGGCGGCAACGTAGGTGGTCTTACCAGAGGAAAGGTCGGAGAACGCGGTCTTCAGGTCGGAAACGCTGGAGAGCGACGTGTCGCCGAACTGGTTGGCAACCTCCCAAGCGCTCATGGAGGAAGACTGGGCCTCGATGGTGGGCTTGGAGTCTTCGGCGGGCAGAGACGTGGCGGAAGACGTGGAGAACACCGAAACAGCCGTGGGCAGGTAGGAATCGGAAAGCCAGGCGGTCGTGGAGGAATCGCCCGTTTCCTGGTTCATGACGATATCGACGGAGCCATCTTCCAGCGCGCCTTCGGCGTCGCTACCCACATCAACGAGTTCCAGGCTGAGACCCATTTCGGTGGCAAGTGCGGCTGCGATGTCGATGTCGATGCCAACGAGCTTGCCGGAAACCTGCGTGGAGAACGGCGCGTTCGAAGAGTTCACGCCAACGCGCAGCTTGCCATCTTGGCCAATGGTGGGAACCGTAACGGTTGCGCTCTTCTTCGTGGGTTCGTACGAGGATTGGCTCTGGCATCCGCAAAGGAGCGTGCTAAGCGCGCACACGAGCATGAGTGCGAGACCTACCGAGACCCAACGTTTCATAGCTTAACCTTCCGTTTCGGCTCTACGTAAAGCTAATACGGCTGACCTAGTCTTTGCCCCCACACTCGCGCACTGGGGCTGAGCTATTCACCATCACCCTCTCGCCCGCGCGACGGTATGCCGCATGAAGTAAACGGACGGTGCGTCTTACGTCTAGAATGCGCCATGCTCACGGTGCCTTGCGACACGCGCTTACGTGGATCCTTTTGACCGCATCTGCCATGGAATAGGAACGCATCGTGCGTTCCGCAACTACAGCCCGTAAAAGCACTGGCTATTGTAGCAGAAGGGCGTATGGTCTAACCGCTTTGCGTAATATCAATATACGCGCGCGAACGTCGCGCAACGCACGCTCCCCACGCCGGCTTTTCGCAAAAGCAACGCCGCGGAAAGGAGCGTCGCCCCCGTGGTGAGCACATCGTCCACCAGAATGATGCTTCGCGGCAGCTCCACCGAAGTGCGCGCATCGAGCGAAAACGCATGCTCCATATTGGCGAAACGCGCCTCACGCGAAAGCTCGCGCTGGTCCTTGGCCAAAGGCGGAAGGAGCACGTTCGCATGCGGCAGGCCCAGAAGCGACGCCACCGCAGCTGCGAGCGATGCGCCATGGTCGAACCCGCGTGCGCGCCTGGCCTCGCGTGTCGCCGGAATGCCCGCAACCACAGCCCCTCCCCCAAGCCATTCAGCGGGAATGGCGCAGGCGATGGCATAGGCCATGTCGTTGGCAAGCCGCTGCTCTCCCCCGTCTTTATGCGTGCGCACGATACGGGCCGTGGCATCGGAGAAGACCGTGGCGCTCACGCACGACCCAATGGGCAGTTCGTCCAACCCACTACCACGCAGGCTCAGGGCGTTGCATTCAGTGCATTCCAACATGCCATAGGGCGCGCCGCAACGCGGACACGCCATCCACTGGTCGATATAGGGAAGCGCACGCCTACACGAGTCGCAGAGCACCGAACCCAAACGCTCGCACAAGACGCAGCGCGTGGGCCACACCGACTCCGCAATGCAAAGCGCAGCCGCCCTCGCGTAGCGACGCCACGTCGAATCGCACGGTGCGCAAGACGAGTGCTCACGCTCATGTTCCATTGCCGCTCCTTCCGCCTTCGAAATCGAGGTTACGAAGGCGGGGCGACAAGTCGATGGAAGAAAAGCCGCAGAAAGCAAACGGGGCCGTCGCGCATCAATCGCGCGACGGCCCCGTATCTCTAACGCAAAGCCCCTAGCGGGAAAGGACGCTTTCGCTTTCCTTGCCCTGAACCGTGGCGTATTCGCTCACGTTCACGGAGATGCTGTGCTTGATAGGCTTCCATTCCGGCTTCATGAACAGGGCCGCAATGGCAATGGGGATATACGTGATCATGAACAGGGGGAACGTGAACATGTACTTCACCTTGTTCTTCGACGACGTATGGATGTTATCCCACTCGGTGAACGTGGTAAGCACGCCGAAGAGGAACATGAAGAGCATGTAGTTCAGAATACAGAACATGATGGACGACGCGCTCGTTGCCACCATCTGGCCCGTGGACATGACGCCCGCGAAGGACAGACCGATGATAATGGCGTTGAACGTGATGGTGACCAGCGTGAGAAGCATGCCCGGGGCGATGGTCATGAGCATGTCGTAGCAGGCGAACTTGCGACCGCGCGGGTTCGTGAACATGCCCTTCACCAGACGCAGTCCGTAATGGCCGAACACCTGGTAGAAGCCCTTGGCCCAGCGCTCGCGCTGACGCCACGAGTCGCGGAACGTGATGGGCTGTTCGTCGTAGAGAACGGCCGTGGGGCAATATGCGATGCGCCCGCCCTCGCAGATGGTGCTGGTGGAGAACTCGATGTCCTCGGTGAGCAGATGCCCCTTCCAGCCGCCGGTCTTGGCAAGAACCTCGGCCGCGATGAAGAAGCCCGTACCAGAAACGGCGCAGCTGGTGTTCAGCGTGAGGCGGCTCTGGTTCAGGTACTTCGCCTCGCGCAGGAACCACACGCCATAGCCAGCCGAGATCCAGTTGCTGTCGAAGTTCTTGGAGTTGCGGTAGCTCGTGGAGGCGATGGCGCCCGAGTCGAACGTGTTGTTCATCTCGCGGAAGTAGTTCACGTCGAGCACGTTGTCGGCGTCGAACACGAAGTAGGCCTCGTAGCCCTTGTCGCCGTAGTAACGCTGGATGTTCTGGTAGCCATAATCGAGCGCGTAGCCCTTGCCGCGCAGCTCGGTGTTCTCGCGCTCGAACACGTGAGCGCCCGCCGTACGGGCGATTTCAGCCGTGTCGTCGGTGCAATTATCGGCGATAACGAACACGTCGATAAGCTCCTGAGGATAATTCTGAACGCGGATGCTGTGGATGAGGTCGGCGATAACGGCGGCCTCGTTGCGTGCCGAGACAAGCACGGCATACCGGTGATTCTTCTTCGCTACGTGTGCAGGCGGCTTACGCGTAAGCGTGACGAGCACGTAATAGAGCTGATAGGCGTAGCAAACAGTGAACGTGATAAAAACGCAGAAGTTGAAGATATCGACGAACGATAACTGAGAAAACAACTCGTCTAACACGAACCCTCCTTTTAGCTTTCTATGCAAACGTGCTAATTATAGGAACAATTCCAGCCTTAAACCTTACAAATCCGTCAGTTAGAAGCATTTTCCCAGTTCAGCAAAGCCCACTACCCCCATAATCACGCTTCGCACCACACCGTCTCCATAGACGAGGCGCCCCACCCCACATCATGTACACAGGCCAAACCCTAGACGGGCCTGATGGTGCATGTCCCTCTGGACGCCTGCACGCTAAAATCCAAAACGACTTGAAGGCACCCTGAATCACAGCCCTGAAAGCTGATCGAGGAGATCCCAGCTGCGACAAGACCAGACAACACACGAACAAAGAGGAGGTTGCAGGCGTGGTCGGGGTTGCCCCACGGGGCATTGTGAAAGCTAACCCAAGCGCAAGTAAAAACATGATCCAGCGCAGCGCACGAGCCCGCTTGCGGGCGAGCAGCGGAGCGATGCCCGTGGGGCAACCCCGACCACGCCAGGGAATGAGAAACGCCCACCGATTGGTGAGCGTTGCTGAAATCGATCTGGAGCGGGTGACGGGCTCCGGCATCCGCTGCGCGGATCCCGACCCCTCCCTCGCAGGCTCGGTCGGGCGAAACGCTACGGACGCCTCACTGGGGCGTCCGCTTAACGCGTTTCCACCTCATCGGTTCGATTCCCTACGCCCGAAAGCAAAACAACGCCCACCGATTGGTGAGCGTTGCTGAAATCGATCTGGAGCGGGTGACGGGAATCGAACCCGCGTTATCAGCTTGGAAGGCTGAAGTTCTACCATTGAACCACACCCGCAATATGTTCGGCTGCTGGTCGGGACGACAGGATTTGAACCTGCGACATCCTGCTCCCAAAGCAGGCGCGCTACCGAACTGCGCCACGTCCCGCCTCTGCAGCTTGGTCATTATAGCAGACTATTGCAGCGTTTCAGAAATTTTCTTCCGCAATGCACGAAGCGCATTTCCGCGGTGCGACACGCTGTTTTTCTGCGCCTGAGACACCTGGGCGAGCGTAAGTTCGCCGCCAAACTCATCGGGAATGAACAGCGGGTCGTAGCCGAAGCCCTCGCTTCCCCGCTCCTCGTATCCGATCTTTCCCTCGATGGTTCCACGGGCCACAAGCTCGCTACCATCCTCGTCGATGAAGACGAGCGTGCAGACAAAGCGCGCGGTGCGCTTCTCATCGGGGACGTCGGCAAGGTCCGCAAGCAGCTTGGCGTTGTTAGCGGCGTCGTTGCCATGTTCGCCGGCGTAGCGCGACGAATACACGCCCGGGGCGCCATCGAGCGCATCCACTTCCAGCCCAGAATCGTCGGCAAGCACTGCCGCGCCCGAAAGCTCGTGGGCAGCCTGCGCTTTGATGCGGGCGTTCCCCAGAAACGTATCAGCATCTTCCTCGGGATCGGAATCGAGTCCGGCCTGGCGGAGCGTCTTGAACTCCCAGCCTTCGAAATCGAGGGCCGTTTCGATTTCCTCGACCTTGTGGGCGTTGTTGCTGGCGATAATGACTTGCTTCATGCGCTACTCCTCACGTGAATGCCTACAGTATACGCCCGCGCGCCATGCGGAAATCAGGCCAGGAACAGCACATCCATCCCCAATACACGGGTGCTTGATTGATGGGGCCGCAGCACGTACAATAAGTGACCACCTCTTTTGGGGGCGACTGGTTTCGACATGGTAGGTTCGAACCGGGAAGCAAGCCGTGGTCTCCTCGCCACGTTAAACAGGGGTACCGTCAAATTTAATTGACAACAAATCTTTCTCTGGGCAGTACGCCCTCGCTGCTTAATTTAACGCAGCGCGTCAAAGTTGGGCGCTTCCCTCGGCCCTTCCGCGATGTCACATTAGGGGGATGCATCCGCGCACGTAATCGGTATGGCGCACGATAAAGATTGAACCGATTAGGCGAAGACGATGTTCGTCGACGAGCAAATCTTCGCTGAAGCCTTTTCGCCGACTAAGCTTGTAGCGTCCTGGGGACTGTCTAGTATGGACCGGAGTTCGATTCTCCGCGCCTCCACCACGTACCACGAAGGCCGCGCATGCGGCCTTCTTCATAATGCGCTCCGGCGCGGAGAATGCGGCTCGGCTCACGCCTCACCGCCTTCGCGCTGAAAACGATCATCGATCGTTTTCGCGGGGCATGCGCCCCGCCGCGCGAACCCCCTTGCCTCCACCATAGACAACAGGCTGGTAGCACCCGCTACCAGCCTTTTTCTTTTTCCATGCCGTTACGGAGAATCGAACTCATTGGAGTGGAAACGCGTCAATCGAACGCCCCAGCAGAATCCACCAACGCGGACGGGCGAAGCGATGCCCGCCGGCCCGAACCTACTCGCGGGAGCCAATCGTTCGCCACAGGCGAACGGAGGCCCCAAATAAAAGCCCCAATAAAGGTTTAAAGTAGGCCTCTCAGCCGACGGGTAGCCCTGCTCCTGCCTGCCTCTCGAGGCACTCTGAAATCAAACAAACGCGCTACGTTCGGGATGCCCGTGGAGAGCGGGAGGCGAAGCCTCTCGTAGATCCACGGGCATCCCGAACAGCGCAAAGTAAAAGCATGAAGCAGCGCAGCGCACGAGCGTAGGTTTCGGCCCATGCGGGGCCGAAACCACGCGAGCAGCGGAGCGGTGCTCGAGAGGCAGGCAGGAGCAGGGCGCGCAGGAGGATGCAGCTACTCTGCCCAATCCCAGAAGATCTTCGCGGACGATGCTGCGGGCACGTCTTTGCGCATAATGGCGTACGTGCCGAACGAGGCGGAACCCGGGAACACGAGGGGACGCACGACGCGGTTATACTTCAGCAAATCGGGCGCCACATGCGGGAAGCAGAAATACATTGCCTGACTCGACTGAGCCGACTGCATGAGCATGTCAGAATCGGACGTGGTAAGCACGATATCGGGGTGGACGCCCACAGCCTTGCACTCCTCGACGAAGAAGCGATGCAGATGATTGCGCTTCCCGAACGTAACGAAGGGCTGGCCATCCAGATCCTGAAGATGGAGTTCGGTCTTATCCGCCAAATCACTAGATAGAGGCACGGAAATATAGAAGCCCGACTGCACGAGGAGCTTATGATCGAACGCTCCCAGAAACTCGGGGTTGGAACCCACGATGCCGATATCGACTTCCGATTCCGATACAAGGTCGAGAACGGTTTCCGTGGGCACTTCCTCCACATACAAGCGCATGTTGGAAAACTGCGAGCGGAATTGCTCGAGATAGCCGTCGGGCAGCGAAATGAGCGTGCCATGCCCCAAGGCAATCGAAAGAGACACCTTGCGCTGAGAAGCGTCGGAATGGGGCACGAAACGACCCTCGAGCCTGCGGTACGAATCGATGACAGGCGCCGCTTCGGCATAGAGGCTCGTCCCCACCTCGGTGGGGTGCACACGACCATTGCGCACGAATACCAGCCTGTCACCCAACTCGTTTTCGAGATTTTTTACAGCCTTGCTGAGTGCCTGACGTGTGACAAACAGCTCATCGGCTGCCCTGGTGAAACTCCCTTTTCGTACCAGGGTGGAATAGTATTCCAACTGCCGTATATCCATGGATATCCCTCCTCAAGCAGCTGTAATGCCCACATGATAGTGCATTTCCGTTACAACGCAAACTCAATCGGCGACAAGCGAAATCAAGTTGCCGGGCGGTAAAACATAGCTGCATAGGAATAGTCTCCATGAAGAATACACTTAAAAGACCCGTTGAGGGACGGGTCCTGGCACACAATCGATTTCCATAGGAGGGAAAATGGGAGAGCCAAGGGATTTTTCACGTCGTTCATTCTTCAAGATGGGTGCACTGGGCGCAGCGGGCGCCGCAGCCGCCGGCCTGGCAGGTTGCGCGTCGCCATCGGGTTCCAAGAAAACGGAAGCCGTCGCTTCGGGCGAAGTCGCATCGGCTGATGCGGTCCTCAGCCTCACCGATGGAATGCCCAAATGGTCGTTCATGATTCCGCCCGAGCCCATTGCCGATAGCAGCATCAGCGAGACGATCGAAAACGACATCATCATCGTTGGCGGCGGCATGTCCGGTTTCACCACGGCCGTTTCCGCCGCTGAAAAGGGCGCGAGCGTAACGCTCTTCTCGGCCGCAAGCGCCCCCATTTCGCGTGGCGGCTCGAACTTCGCCCGCAACTCCAAGGTCATGGAAGAGCTGGGCATCACCCCGTTCGACCCCGTTCCATTCTTCTACCACGAGATGCGCGCCGCCTCGTTCGCCATCGACCAGCCCAAGTGGATGCGCGGCTACAATAACTCCGAAGAGGCCATGAACTGGATGATCGACATTGCCCGCGCAAGCGGGCTGGAAGTCATCATGGAGCGCGACAACTCCTTCGACATGGGCCCGAACTACGCTCACGCATTCTCGACCATGGGCAATTCCTCGATGGTTTCCACCGGCCAACAGGGCGCCGTGGAAGCGCTCGAGGCAAAGGCCAAGGAATATGGCGTGCAGATCATCTACGACACCAAAGCCGAGCAGCTCATCCGCGAAGACAACAACAAGGGCCGCGTAACCGGCGTCATCGCCTCGAAGATGAGCGACGGCAGCTACGTGAAGTTCGTGGCCAAGAAGGCCGTCGTACTGGCAACGGGCGACTTCTCGAGCAACAAGGAAATGCTTGCCGCCTACTGCCCGCAGGTTCTGCCCCTGGTTGGCTACGAGCAGGGCGAAATCGACTACAACACCAGCTTCAACCTCACCGGCATCTACGGCGGCGACGGCCAGAAGATGGGTCTGTGGATTGGCGCCGCTTGGCAGCACGCCTACCCCAACGCCCCGATGATGCAGGGCGCATGGGGCGGCAGCCACGAACCCTGCGGCTTCCACATGGGCCTGAACGTGAACACGAAGACCGAGCGCTACCAGCGCGAGGACATCTCCTCGCCCTACAGCTCCAACCACCTGCTCTCGCAGCCCGGTAACGTTGCATACGGCATCTGGACCAAGAATTACCCCGAGGAAATCATGGCAAAGGGCCATGAGTGGTACACGTTCGGCATGGACTACACGCTTCCCTCCCTCACCCCCGAAGAGCTCGTGAAGGTGTGGGACGACGGAGTTGCCACCGGCAAGTACTTCAAGGCCGACACGCTCGATGACCTCGCCAAGCAGCTCAACCTCGACGCCACGAAGCTCAAGGCCGTCGTGAAGCGCTACAACGAGCTCTGCGACCTGGGCGTTGACGAGGACTTCCACAAGAACCCCGACTTCCTGGTGAAGATTGACGAAGCGGGCCCGTTCTACGCTTCCCAGAACTACGCCATGTTCATGACCGTCATGGGCGGCCTGCGCACGAGCGTGAACATGGAAGTCTGCGACGAGAAGGACGAGCCCATCCCCGGCCTGTTCAACGTAGGCGCCATGATTGGCGACATGTACGCGAACACCTACAACTTCGCCATCCCCGGAAATAGCTACGGCATAAACTGCCTGACGTTCGGCTACCTGCTTGGTCGCGACCTCGCGGCTGGCAAATTCGACTAAGCCCTTTCCACCACTTCAAAGCCGGGCGGGCCCCTCCCCTCGCCCGGCTTTACTATGCCCAAAACAAAGAGCCGAAGAACGATAGCGTCCTTCGGCTCTACACTTCTATGCGAAATGCGAGCTAGTGCAGCATTTCCTCTACCTGGTGACGCATCTTGGCGTCTTCGGAAAGGCCACCGCGCTTGGCATCTTCCGCCAGCTCGTCGCGCGTTTCATGCCAGCATTCGGTCTTTGGAAGGCCGGGAATGCTGGAGGCAAGGAAGACCGGGTTCAACCCCTGCTTCTTCTGCGCTTCGTAGTCGGTGAGAGCCTTGATAGCCCAACCACCCAGCAGGAAGAGGGCGACGAGGTTCACGAATGCCTGGAAGCCCATGAAGATATCCGCCGCGTTCCACACTAGGTCGAAGCCTGCCTGGGCGCCCCAGAAGACCGTAACCACACAGATCAGGCGGAATACGAGGATGACCCACTTGTTCTGACTGATGAAGCGGATGTTGCTTTCTGCATAGTAGTAGTTGCCCAGCAGGCTGGAGAACGCGAACAGGAAGATGCTGAACGTAATGAAGTTCACGCCGAAATCGCCCAGCGAGTAGCGCAGTGCTTCCTGCACGAGCGGCATGCCCGTAAGGACGGCGCCCGTGTGCGGATTCACGAACGAGGTGATGTTCGTAACGGGGTCGACGACGGTTTCCAATCCGCCGCCCACGTAGAACACCAGGATCATCATACCCGTGCAGGTGCAGATGATCATCGTATCGATGAACACGGAAAACGTCTGGACGAGGCCCTGCTTCACGGGATGCGACACGGAAGCGGAAGCCGCGGCGTTAGGAGCGGAACCCATGCCAGCTTCGTTGCTGTACAGGCCACGCTTGATGCCCCAGGAGACCACCGAGCCGGCGAAACCACCCGCGAAGGAGCGGAAGTCGAACGCGGAAGAGCAGATAAGGCCAAACACGGCGGGGATGTCGCCCGCATGCATGAAGGTGACGATAACGGCGATAACGAGGTACGACGCCGCCATGATGGGAACGATGATGCTGGTGAGGAAGCTCACGCGCGAACCACCACCAAAAATGCTCATGGCCATGAACGCAGCGATGAGCAGCGCAACCCAGATGACCACGTCGCTCTGGAAGTAGTCGGGCATGTACACCTCGAGCGTGCTGGAAGCGTTATATGCCTGAAGCGCGTTGAAGCCGAACGCGAAGCACACGATGAGCGATACGGCGAACACAACGCCCAGCCAATGCTTGCCCAGGCCCTGCTGGATGTAATACGCCGGGCCGCCGCGGAAGGAGCCATCTTCGTTCTTCACCTTCCAGATCTGCGCGAGCGTTGATTCCACGAAGGCGGAAGCCGCACCGATGGTGGCCATGATCCACATCCACATGAGGGCACCCGGGCCGCCAAAGGCGATAGCCGTGGAAACGCCTGCAATATTGCCGGTGCCAACACGGCTGGCTGTGGAAAGCATAAGCGCCTGGAACGACGAGGCGGTGGACGTGCCCTCGTTGTACTTCTGCTCGGTGATGGACTTGATCATGTCCTTGAGCAGGCGAATCTGAACCCCCTTCGTGCGAATGGTGAAGAGGACGCCCGAAACGACGAGCATGATGATGAGAATGTACGTGTACATGAACGTATCGATGTCGCCCGTAATGGCAACCAGCGAATCCATATCCATGCACTCCCTCCTTCCCGTACCCTCTCGCCGAGCTTTCCCAGAGGGAAACACCGGCGGGAGGGAACCAAACTCCCTACAGATACAGACTACAGAATAGCAGTACTGGCCCCCTGCCGAAAGAAGCAGGGAGCCAGTACGAAAAGCGTATGGCTAATGCGCGAGGCGCTTACTTAGCGAGCGCAGCCTGAGCGGCAGCCAGACGTGCAACCGGCACGCGGTAAGGCGAGCAGGAAACATAGTCGGGACCGATCTTGGCGAACTTCATGATGGACTCGGGATCGCCACCATGCTCGCCGCAAACGCCGAGCTTCAGAGCGGGGTTCGTGGAACGGCCCTTCTCGCAGCCCATCTTCACCAGTTCGGCAACGCCATCGTCGAGCGTGGCGAACGGATTGCGCTTCAGCAGGTGCTGCTCCATGTAAGCGGGCAGGAACTTGGCCTCTGCGTCGTCGCGGCTGAAGCCGAGCGTGGTCTGCGTGAGGTCGTTGGTGCCGAAGCTGAAGAAGTCAGCGTGCTTGGCGATCTTGTCGGCGATGACGGCAGCGCGAGGCAGCTCGATCATGGTGCCGATCTTGATGTCGAGCTCGACGCCCTCTTCGGCGGCGACGGCGGCAACGAAGCCCTCGGCCTTTTCGCGGAGCGTTTCGATTTCGCTCTCGAAGGCTACCAGCGGGATCATGATTTCGGGCTGGGGATTCAGGCCTTCCTTCTTCAGGCGGGCAGCAGCCGTGGCAATGGCGCGAACCTGCATTTCGGGCAGCTGCGGGAAGAGGATGGACAGACGGCAGCCGCGCAGACCCAGCATGGGGTTAGCTTCGGCCCAACCATCGATCTGAGCCATGAGGTTGCGCTTAGCGGCGATTTCGTCGGCGCTGGCACCCTGCTCTTCCATGCGGGCAATGGCAACGTCGAGTGCGCGGGGGCTCTCGAGGAACTCATGCAGCGGCGGATCGAGCAGGCGCACGATGACGGGCAGGCCGTCCATGGCGCGGAACATGCCCAGGAAGTCGCCGGTCTGCAGCTCGCCGAGCTGCTTGACGCATTCGGCACGAACTTCCTCGTTCTCGTCGAGGATGAACTTCTGGATGATCTGCTTGCGGTCGCCCAGGAACATGTGCTCGGTGCGGCACAGGCCAATGCCTTCGGCGCCGAACTTGCGGGACAGCTCTGCGTCCTCGGGGTTGTCGGCGTTAGCGCGAACACCAAGCTCGCGGATTTCGTCGGCCCACTCGAGGATGGTGTCGAGGTCGCCGGTGAGCTCGGGCATAACCAGGTCGACAGCGCCCTTCACGACGATACCGGTGGTGCCGTCGATGGAGATCATGTCGCCCTCGTGGAGCACGACATCGGTGCCGGAAACGACGATTTCCTTCTTTTCGGCATCGATCTTCAGGGCGTCTACGCCGCAGACGCAGGGAGCGCCCATGCCACGAGCGATAACGGCAGCGTGGCTCGTCTTGCCACCATGGCTGGTGAGAATGCCCTCGGCGGCAATCATGCCGGCCAGGTCGTCGGGGTTGGTTTCCCAGCGAACGAGAACGCACTTGCGGCCCTCTTCGGACACGCGCACGGCGTCTTCGCTGCTGAAGACAACTTCGCCAACGGCAGCGCCGGGGCTTGCGTTCAGGCCCTTGGCGAGCACGTCGTAGGAAGCGCTCTTATCGAACTGGGGATGGAGCAGCTGGTCGAGCTGTTCGGGCTCGACGCGGGAAACGGCCTCTTCCTTGGAAATCAGGCCTTCCTTCTCCATGTCGATGGCGATGTGCAGCGCAGCGGCGGCGGTACGCTTGCCAACGCGGGTCTGAAGCATGTAGAGCTTGCCCTGCTCGATGGTGAACTCGATGTCCATCATGTCGCGGAAGTGGTTTTCCAGAAGCACGAAGACGTCTTCGAGTTCCTGACCAGCCTCTTCCAGGCCCGGGGTGTGCTTGAGCTCGGAGATGGGGCTCGTGTTGCGGATGCCGGCCACGACGTCTTCGCCCTGGGCGTTCACCAGGTAGTCGCCGTAGAATTCCTTGGCGCCATTGGCGGCGTTACGGGTGAAGGCAACGCCCGTGGCGGACGTGTTGCCCTTGTTGCCGAACACCATGCACTGCACGTTGACGGCGGTGCCCATGTTGTCGTCGATCTTGTTCTGCTTGCGGTACAGAACGGCACGGGGGTTATCCCAGCTGCCGAATACGGCTTCGATGGCCAGCTTCAGCTGGGTCTTCGGGTCCTGCGGGAAGACGGCGACGCCGTCCTGGGCGAGGTCGGGATAGGCGGCGATGTCGACGTTCTCGCTGAAGATGCGCTTGAACTCGGCCACGAGCTCCTGCAGGTCTTCCGCGGTGAGGTCGGTATCGCTCTTCACACCACGTTCGTTCTTCTTGATGGTGATGGCGTTCTCGAACAGATCGCCGTCGAGGCCCATAACCACGTTGCTGAACATCTGGATGAAGCGGCGGTAGGAGTCCCATGCAAAGCGGGGGTTCTCCGTCTGCTCGATGAGGCCGTTGATGGACTCGTCATTCAGACCAAGGTTGAGCACCGTGTCCATCATGCCGGGCATGGAGATGGGTGCGCCGGAACGGACGGAAACGAGCAGAGGGTCTTTCGGATCGCCGATCTTCTTGCCCACGCGCTGCTCGAGGTCTTCGCGGTACTGGCGGATGGTGTCAAGCGCGCCCTCGGGCCATACGTTACCAGCGTTGGAATATTCCATGCAGGTCTGGCAGGTGATGGTGAAACCAGGAGGCACCGGGAGGCCGATATTAGCCATCTCGGCGAGGTTGGCACCCTTGCCACCCAGCTGCGCCTTCATGCTTGTATTGCCCTCGGTTACATTCTTGCCGTCAGCATCCTTGCCGAATGCATAGACGCGCTTCACTTCTTCGGTCACTTTTACTCCTTATTCGCGACGTTCTAAAAGTCTCTCCCCTGCGTGTAACTCCGAAATCGCAAGAGAGCACGTCAATAATAACGCAACGAAAAGATACGGCACGCATTATGACAAAATGCGTACAATGGCACCGCTAAACGGCACGTTGCCTACGTGGTGAAACGTCTAGATGGTGGGCCCGGGAAGCGCCTGCGGCTTGACGCGCGGATGGCTTAGCTCGAAATACCTGAGAATCTCCTGGGCGGTTTCCTCGACGGCGCGGTTTTCGGTGTGGATGACGATGCAGCCCAGCTTGCGCATGAACGCGCGGGCCTCGTCGAGGTCCTCCACGACCTGCTCCGGGTCGGCGTAGTCGGAAGCGACGGCGATGGCGCGACCCAGGCGCTTGCGCCTGACGTTCACCAGCACATCCGGCGTGGTCATGAGGCCGAATAGGCGCGTCGTATCGACGTCGAAAAGCTCGCGCGGGGGCTCGCTCTGCAAATCGAGCGGCACGTTGCTCACGCGATAGCCTTCCTGGGAAAGGTAGATGGAAATGGGCGTCTTGCCGCAGCGCGAAACGCCCAGAATGACGATATCGGCCTTGGTGAGGTCTTGCGGATTGCGCCCATCGTCGTGTTCGATGGTGAATTCGATGGCGTCAATGCGATGGAAGTATCGCTCGTCGGTTACGTGCAGCTCGCCCGGCTCGAAGCTGGGCTCCATGCCGCTGACCTTCTTGATGGACGCCACAGCCTCGGTCATGAGGTCGACGGCGGCGAATTCGGGATGCACTTCGAAGAAGAGGCGCAACTGCGCCAGTACCTCGGCATCGATGATGGTGTAGAGCACCACCATGCTGGGGTCGCCGTAGAGCTGCTTGTGGTATTCGGAATGCTTCAGCAGGTAATCGCGAATCTCCTCGAACGAGCGCACGTTCGGCAGAAGCTCCACGCGCGGTTCCGTTTCCCCGAACTGGGCCGCTGCGGCGCGAGCGATGGCGGAAGCGGTGGTGCCCACCGAGTCGCTGATGACGTGAATGGTGGGTATGGAGGACTTTTCAGCGCCGTATTGAATAGTCTCCATGGTTCTCCTCCCAAAATGAGGCGCGCCCCGCAGGGCGCGCCGAAAAGTCGTTGCTTATCGAGCCGCTTTCGCCAGTTTACCGAAGTCGGCGACGCCTGCGAACGCCGTGACGAACTTGTTGAGCAGTCGCAAACGATTGCCCCGCAGGTTCTCCTCCTCGGCCATGACCATGACGGCCTCGAAGAATGCGTCGATGGGACCACGCAGCGAGGCGAGCTGCTTCAGAGCGGCCTCGTAATCGCCCGCGGCCAGAAGGCCCGGGATTGCGGCGGAAACCTCGTCGATGGCGGAGTCGAGCACCGATTCCTCGCTCTGGAACAGCGAGGCGTCGACGTCGATGCCCAGAGATTCGTCGCGCAGGTTGTTCGCCCTGTCGTAGGCGATGGCCAGATCGGCCATGACCTCGGGCATGCCATTGCGGGCGTCTTCCAGAGCACGCGTGCGCTTGATGATGATGGCCGGTTCCGTAACGCCCGCGGCGAGCACCGCATCGATGGCGTCGGCGGAGGCACCGCCATCGCGTAGGATGACCTTGGTGCGCGTGACGAAGAAGTCGACGACCGCTTCGCGCACGGAATCGCGATCGAATTCCACGCCCTGTGCGGCGAATTCGTTCAACGAGAAATCGATGGCAGCATCGAGCGACACGGGAAGGCCCGCCTCGAGCATGCCCACGATGCCGATGGCGCTACGACGAAGCGCGAACGGGTCGGAAGAACCCGTGGGCCCCTGGTTGACGGCAAACAGACCGCAGATGGTGTCAAGCTTGTCGGCAAAGGCCACGAGCTTGCCCACCGTGGTATCGGGAGCGGCATCGCCTGCGAAACGGGGCTGGTAGTGCTGGCCGATGGCCTGCGCGACCTGCGGGGTTTCGCCAGAGGCGAGCGCATAGTAGCTTCCCATGATGCCCTGGACGCTCGTGAACTCGATTACCGCATTGGTAACGAGGTCGGCCTTGCAGAGGTAGGCGGCACGCGTGAGGTCGCGGGCGTCTTCCTGGGAGAGCTTCGCGTCTTCGGCCAGATGGCCGGCAAGGGCGGAAAGGCGCTGGGCCTTGGCGCGCACCGTGCCAAGGGACTCCTGGAACACCACGGCGTCGAGCTTCTCGACGTAGGACTCAAGCGAGTTCTTCAGGTCCTCCTCGTAGAAGAACTTGGCGTCGGAGAGGCGCGCGCGGACAACGCGCTCGTTGCCGTCGGCGATGGTGGCGCTGCACGCCGGGTCGCCGTTGGAAACGATGATGAAGTTGTTCGTGAGCTTGCCAGCCTCGTCGTACAGCGGGAAATAGCGCTGGTGCATGAGCATGGCGTCGACGATGATTTCCTCGGGAACCTGCAGGAACTCCTCGTCGAACACGCCGCGCAGGGGCGTGGGATATTCGGAGAGGTTTACCACTTCGAGCAGCGTCTTGGCGGGAAGCTCGGCCTTGCAGCCCGTTTCGGCTTCGATTGCGGAAACGCCCTCGCGGATGATCTGCTCGCGTTCCGCCTGCGACGGAACGACGTACGCGTCACGAACCACGTCGATGAGGTTCGCGGCGGTATCGACCGCATGCTCGCCAGGGGCAAGCACGCGATGGCCCATCGTGGTGTTGCCGGAAGTGGCACCGGCAAACGACACGGGAATGACCTCGTTGTCGAGCATGGCGCAAATCCAGCGCACGGGGCGCACGAAGTAGTCGCGATACGACGCCCAGCGGCAGCTACGCGGCCACTTCAGCATGGTGATGAACTCGGAAAGAATGCCCGGCAGAAGGCCGATGATGGGCGTAGCGGGGATTTCCTTCGTGGCGTAGACGTATTCCACGCCGCCTTCGTCGCGACGCTCCAGCGCATCGGGCGTAAGGCCCTTGCCACGCGCGAAGCCAATGGCAGCCTTCGTGGGGTTGCCGTCGGCGTCGAAGGCGATCTTGGCCGCAGGGCCGCGATACTCCTCGCGCAGCGCCTCGGTGGCTTCGGGCAAGCCGTAGCCCATCACGATGATGCGGCGCGGGCTGGTGTAAATCTCGAATTTGTCGAACGAGATGCGCGCGTTCTGGAACGCTTCCGGAACGGCCTTCTCGAGCTGCTTACGTGCGGAATCGAGGTCGAATGCGGGAATTTCCTCTACGCCGATCTCGAAGGCGAGCGTTTTCGTGTTCGCCATGTTACTCCCCCTTCTCTTCCTCGAGCTGGGGTGCCGATCCCACCACGTGCTCCATGTACGACGCGCAGCAATCCTTCACCATGGAACGGACGCGCAGAATGTAGGCCATGCGCTCGGTGGCGGAAATCACGCCACGAGCGTCGAGCAGGTTGAAGGCATGGTTGCACTTCAGAACCCAATCGTACGCGGGGAGCGGAAGGTTGGCGGCGAGGCACGCCTGGGCTTCGGCTTCGCAGTTGTCGAACAGCTGGAAGAGGAAGTCGGTGTTGCCGATTTCGAAGTTGTACGTCGAGAACTCGCGCTCGTTTTCCAGGTAGACGTCGCCGTACGTGAATTCGACGCCGTCGTCGCCACGGGCCCAGATGATGTCGTACACGCTGTCGACGCCCTGGATGTACATGGTAAGACGCTCGAGGCCGTACGCGATTTCAACGGGAACAGGCGAGCATTCGAAGCCGCCCACCTGCTGGAAGTACGTGAACTGCGTGACTTCCATGCCATTGAGCCAGACCTCCCAGCCCAGACCCCAGGCGCCGAGCGTGGGGCTTTCCCAGTCGTCTTCCACGAAGCGCACGTCGTGCTCGTTCGGCTCGATGCCGATGGCACGCAGGCTGCCCAGGTAGAGGTCCTGGATGTTATCGGGCGAGGGTTTCATGAGCACCTGGAACTGATAGTAGTACTGCAGGCGGTTAGGGTTCTCGCCGTAGCGGCCGTCGGTTGGCCTGCGACAACCCTGCACGTATGCCGTACGCCACGTATCGGGACCGAGCGAGCGAAGCGTGGTGGCGGTATGGTTGGTACCAGCGCCAACCGCGCCGTCATACGGCTGCAGGATAACGCAGCCCTGTTCGGCCCAGTAATGCTGGAGATTCATAATGATGTCTTGGAATGTGGGGACGCTTCCCGCATTCTTCGTGGCGTCCTGAGGTGCCATGATCCTCCTCGATCGTCTTCCTGCGATGTATCTTCTTTAATGAATTAGCTGATGGGGCCGAAATGCTGGAGCGGCCAGTAGATGAAGCACACGTGTCCCGAGACATTCGAAACGGGGACGGCTCCGAAATAGCGCGAGTCGGCTGAATTGCCGCGATTGTCGCCCATGACCCAGATGTAGCCATCGGGAACGGTATAGGGATACTCGATGGTCACGTCGGCTGCAGTGCTGAGTGGGAACGACTGCTGGCCATTGGTGTACGGCTCGAACGCCGCTTCCCCATCGACGTACACGACGCCGTCGACGAGGTCGACCGTCTGGCCACCCGTGGCGATAACGCGCTTCACGAGGGTGCGACCCTCGACTTCGGGATCGTCGAAGGTAACAATATCGCCCACCTGCACGTCGCGCGAATAGTAGGAAATCTTCTCGGAGAAAATGCGGTCATCGGACATGATGGTGGATTCCATGCTGCCCGAAGGAACTTCGTAAGGCGTGATGACGTAGGTGCGCAGCAGGTACGCGCAACCAACGATGAGCGCCACGATGACGACGAATTCGATGCACGCGCGCCCAAAACCCCGCGACGTCGAAGGTGCATGGTTACCGGAATTCATCGGCTTTCCTCTCCGTGGCGAATAAGCCCCTAGATGCAAAGTAGTGAATTTTAATAATAGCGCTTCGGCGCAACGCGATTAGCGGTTGTGCAAAGATTTCAAAAAGTCGCGGTCTTCCTGCGACAAATTGGATTCCTCGAGCAAATCGGGGCGCAAGCGCGCCGTGCGCTCGATGCTCTGCTCGCGGCGCCAGCGGTCGATCGCCGCATGATTGCCCGAAAGGAGAACGGGCGGAACGCTCATCTCGCGGAACGTAGCCGGGCGCGTGTACTGAGGATATTCCAGCAGGCCATCGTAGAAGCTCTCGTCGACAGCACTCCCCTCGTCGCCCAGCACGCCGGGAAGAAGGCGAGCAACCGCGTCGATGACCACCATGCTCGCAAGCTCGCCGCTCGTAAGGACGTAGTCGCCCAGCGAAATGCAGCGGTCTGCCAGCGCGTATGCGCGCTCGTCGATGCCCTCGTAGTGGCCGCAGATGAACAGAAGGCGCGACTTTTCGGCCAAATCGAGCGCGAGGGCCTGATCGAAGCGCTCGCCCGTGGGCGTGAGGAAGATGGTATAGGGAGCGGGGCCACTGGAAGCGATATCGTCGTATGCCTCGAAGATGGGCTCGCATTTCATCACGAGCCCCTGGCCTCCGCCGTAGGGTTCGTCGTCGGTGGTGCGATGCCTATCGTGCGTCCAATCGCGCAGGTCGTGCGCATGAAATTCGAGTGCGCCCTTTTCCTGGGCGATGCGCATCATGCTCGTTCCCATCACGGAATCGTACATTCCGGGGAACGTGGAGAGCGTATCGACAATCACTATTCGTCCTTTTCGGCAGCGTCTTCGTCTGCGTTCGACAGATTCAGCAGGCCGGCGGGAATGCACGTTCCCACTACGCGCTCATCTTCGTCGATGGATTGGATGAACGCGTCGACCACGGGAATGAGGACCTCGCCGCGTTCGCCCGCGACGACGAGAAGCGACTGCCCGGGATTGTCGATAACCTCGGTGATTTCGCCCAGATCGCCGAACTCGCCATCGAGCACCTTCCAGCCCGCAAGCGCAGAAGGCGACTGCGTATAATCGATTTCAGGAAGGCTATCGCGTCTTACCAGGCAATACGATCCGATAAGAGCATCGGCGTCTTCAGCGGAAGAAATGCCCTCGAAAGAAACCTCGCAGGCATTGCCCTTGATTTGATAGAGATCGCGAACGACTGCAGACCGGGGGCCCTTCAGCGTAGGAGGCACGAAGCGCACTTCCATGCCTTCCGAAAGCAGAAAAGGGAGTCCCGTGGTGGCCTGCACCACGAGATTCCCTTCAAGATTCCTCGTCTTCGCAACGCGAGCTACTCGAACCCACGCACCCATGTTATTCGGCAATCTCCACATCGACGTGACGATCGGCGCGAACGGCAGCAGCACGAGCAAGCGTGCGGATAGCCTTGATTACGCGACCCTGTCGACCGATTACCTTGCCGGTATCCTCTTCGTTGAGGTCGATTTCGACCAGGATGCCTGCATCGGATTCCGTCTGGGAAACCTGCAGGTCGCCAGGATACTCAACGATGGGCTCTACGAGCGTACGAACCAATCCCGCCAGATCCATAGTCTGATCGGACATAATTTATGCGTCCTTGCGAGCGGTTTCGATAAGGCGGGCAACCGTGTCGGTGGGCTGAGCGCCGCAAGCGATCCACTTCTCGACCTTTTCCATGTCGAGCTGGATCATGGAAGGATCGGTGTTGGGGTTGTAACGACCAACTTCGTCGATCAGACGACCGTCGCGAGGAGAGCGAGCGTCGGCGACGACGATGCGGTAGTACGGGGCCTTTTTAGCGCCATGACGGGCGAGGCGAATCTTGACCATGAAGGTGAACTCCTTTAATTTCCTACGTATACGAGAGCGAATAATCGCTCTTGAAAACAGCAATTGGTAATGTTAGCCCGTAGGGGCAATTTACGCAAGCATAGCGTTCAAACACAAACGAAATCCAGAAAGATAACCATGCAACGACCACAGCGAATGCCCGTTGGACACGCTTATTGGTCGAGCATGTCCTGAATCTTCTGAAGGTCCTTCAGATTCATGCCAGGCATACCGGGCAAGCCACGGCGGCGGCGCTTCTTCCCCTTCTTGCCCTTGCGACCCGACGAAGGCTCCTCGGCGGGCATCATCTGCTTGAGCATCTTCTTGGTTTCGTTGAACTTCTTCATCACCTGGTTCACTTCGGTAACCGAAACGCCTGCGCCACGTGCGATGCGGGCGCGACGGCTGCCATTGAGGATGTCGGGATGGAGTCGTTCCTGCTCGGTCATGCTGAAGATGATGTTCTCCATGCGATCGAGCGCCGATGTGTCGACCTGGCCCTGGGAAAGTGCCTTGTCGCCACCCGGCAACGCGGAGACGAGCTTCGAAATGCCGCCCATCTTGCGCACGCGCTTGTTCATCTCGAGGAAGTCGTTCAGATTGAGCTGCGCCTTCATCATGCGCTCGGTCTGCTCGGCCTCGAGCTGCTCTTCCTGCAGCTTCGTAGCCGATTCGATGAGGCTCACCACATCGCCCATGCCCAGAATGCGCTTGGCCATGCGGTCGGGATGGAATTCCTCGAGCGAATCGGGCTTTTCGCCCTGGCTGATGAACTTGATGGGCTTGCCGGTTACCTCGCGAATGGAAAGTGCGCCACCACCGCGGGCATCGCCGTCCATCTTCGACATGATCACGCCGTCGAAGTCGACCTGCTCGGCAAAGGCGGATGCAACGTTCACGACATCCTGGCCGGTCATGGCGTCGACGACCATGAGGATCTGGTCGGGCTTCGTGGCTTCCTTGATGTCGCGCGCTTCCTGCATCATCTGCTCGTCGACATGCAGGCGACCCGCCGTGTCGATGATGACCACGTCGCGCAGGTTGTCGATGGCGTCCTGCACGCCCTCCTTCGCGATGCGGACCGGATCGGTGCCGTCGCCGCGATAGACGCGCACGCCCATTTCGTCACCGAGCGTCTGCAGCTGGTCGGCTGCAGCGGGACGATATACGTCGCACGCCACCAGAAGCGGGTTGTGATTCTGCTGCTTCAGCAGGTAGGCCAGCTTGGAGGCTGCGGTGGTCTTACCGGAGCCCTGCAGACCCACGAGCATGATGACGTTGGGAATGCGGCTGGAAAGCACCAGACGGGAATCGGTTTCGCCCAGCAGGCGCGTGAGCTCGGCCAGAACGACCTTGATGACGTTCTGCGCGGGCGTGAGCGAATCGAGCACCTCCGCGGTAAGGCAGCGCTCCTTGGTACGCGCCACGAAATTCTTGACGACCTTGAAGTTGACGTCGGCCTCAAGAAGCGCCATGCGAATCTCGCGCATGGCGTCGTTGATGTCTTCCTCCGTAAGCCTGCCCTTGCTGCGCAGACCGCCAAATACGCTCTGAAGGCGATCGGAAAGATTCTCGAGCATGTGTTCTCCTAAAATCCCATCCACTTGAAGGCGCGCTTCAGGCGGCTTTCCTTCTTGGGTTCTTCAACCGGTTCGTCCTGAGCGAGCTCTTCCTCAATGCCCTCTTCTTCGGCTTCGGGCTCGGGTTCTTCCTCTTCCCCTGCCTCGGGCTCGGGCTCAGGCTCAGGCTCAGGCTCAGGCTCAGGCTCAGGCTCAGGCTCAGGCTCAGGCTCAGGCTCAGGCTCAGGCTCAGGCTCAGGCTCAGGCTCAGAGGGAGCATCCCACTCCAGCTCCTCGGAGGCAACAGCGGGTTCGGGCTCTTCCCCCTCCACGGGTTCCGCGCCGATGAGCGCCGCGGAAAAGTCGTGGGCGTCGAAGTCCTGAAGGTCGGCCAGGCTCTCCCCCACGCCAATCTTGACGATGGGAAGGTTCAGCTCGTAGGAAACGGCAAGCGCGATACCGCCCTTCGCCGTGCCATCGAGCTTCGTGACGATAAGGCCATCCAGGTCGAGCGCGTCGTTGAACTTGCGCGCCTGGGAAAGGCCGTTCTGGCCGGTGGTTGCGTCGATGACGAGCACCGTCTTCACGGGAATGGAGGAACGCTTGCGGACGACGTTCACCACCTTGCTCAGCTCGCGCATGAGGTCGTCGGACGTATGCAGGCGACCCGCGGTGTCGATGAGGACGAGGTCGGCATTGGTGGCCTCGGCGCGCTCGATCGTGTCGTAGCAAACGCTTGCCGGATCGGCCCCGCGTTCGCGCTCGACGATTTCCACGTTGGCGCGGCGCCCCCACTCTTCAAGCTGCTCGATGGCGGCAGCGCGGAAGGTGTCGGCGCTGCCCAGAAGCACGTTGCGACCAGCTTCCTTCGCGGAATAGGCAATCTTGCCCACCGTGGTGGTTTTGCCCGCACCATTGATGCCCACGAAGAGCACGAGCACGGGATTCTCGTCGAACAGGTTCACATCAGCGCTGGCAAAGCGTTCGGCCAGCTGGTCGGCCAGGGCATCCATGACGGCGTAGGCATCGGGCAGGGCCTTGCGCGTTGCCATCTCGCGCATCCGCTCGACGATGTCACATGCAGCGGGTGCGCCCACATCGGCCAGGATGAGGGCCTCTTCCAGGCCATCCCAGAAGTCCTCGTCGACGTCGGGACCGCGGTCGAGCAGCATGTTCATGCGCTCGGCGAAACGCTGACGCGTGTTCTGCATGCCACGCTTCATACTCTCAAACATGATTATCCTTCCGCATAGCGAAGCGCAGCGTCGAGACGCTGGCTCATAACCTTGGTAACGCCATCCGACTGCATCGACACGCCATAGAGCACGTCGGCCATTTCCATCGTGCGACGCTGGTGCGTGATCATGATGAACTGCGTGGTGTCGCGAATGGAATCGAGATACGCGACGAGCCTACGCAGGTTCGTGTCGTCGAGAGCGGCTTCGATCTCGTCGAGGATGTAGAACGGCGTGGCACGCGTTTCGTATACCGCGAACAACAGCGCCATGGCTACCAGCGATTTCTCGCCACCCGACATGAGCGACATCTTCAGGATGCGCTTGCCGCTGGGCTGGGCGCTCACCTCGACGCCAGTGTTTTCGGGGTCGTCGGGATCGACCAGGGAAAGCTCGCCCGCGCCACCCGGGAAAAGTTCGCGGAAGATGCGCTGGAAATTAGCGTTCACCTGCTCGAACGTATTCACGAAGTCGTCTTTCATGCGATCGTCGATGACATGGACGATCTTCACGAGGGACCGGCGGGCAGCCATCATATCGTCGAGCTGCGACTGCAGGTAATCGTAGCGCGTCTTGAGCTGCTCGTACTCGGCGGCAGCGTCGGGATTGATCGTGCCCATGTTCGCGATGCGGCGCTGAAGCTTGAACGATTCGGCTTCGAGAGCCGCTCGGTCTTCCAGCTCGGGTTCGCGCATCGCCACTTCGAGCGGCGTGCCGCAGTCGTCGGTGATGGTGCGGATGGCGGTTTCCACCTGCATTTCCAAACGACCCTTTTCAACCCTTACCTGGGAAAGCGTCTCGTTCGAGGCATCGAAGGCATCGTGAGCCTCCTTGGCTTTGGCACGCGCCTCGTTGATCTGCTCGTGAAGGCCAGCGGACATCTCTCGAGAAGCCGCGCTCGCGTCTTCGAGGTTCTGCGAGCGAACGCGAGAGGCCTCGGCGAGGGTACGGCAGATCTCGAGCAGCGGGTCGATACGGCGGGCGGCGACGCTCTTCTTCGCAATGTTGCGCTGCGCCACCTCGCGCGTCTTCTTGGCCTGACGAATATCCTGCTCGCGCGCGATTACCATGCGCTTGGCGTAATCGGTGCGCTCCTTGGCCGTTGCCGCGGCGAGCTTCGCCTCGGCAAGCGCGTTCGACGCTTCGTCGGCCTGGGCGCGCACGGGCGCCAGTTCGTCGCGCAGCGTATCGATGCGGTTCTTCGCATCGTCGATGGTGCCGGAGAGGATCTTGGCGCGCTCGTCGAGCGAAACGGCTTCGGGCTGGGCAGCCTCAAGTGCCTCCTGGGCAGAAGCGCGCTGCTTTTCAATGGAATCGGATTCTCGCTTCAGGGCGTCAAGCGCAGATTGCGCTTGCTTCACCTGGGTGGACGCGGCGTCGGATGCGCCCTGCAGCTTAGCCTTGCTCTGGGAGGTGGAAAGCACGACCGATTGAACGGCGCGAAGCTCCTCCTCGGATTCGTCGAGCGACTTCTGCGCAAGGTCGAGCGCTTCCTGGGCAGCGGAAAGGCGCTCGCGCGCAGCCTCGAGCTCGCGATGCGCGGCGAGGGCGTTGGCGCTATCGTCGCCGGGAAGAACGTACGTTACCTTGCCATTCGGCCATGCGACCACGCCATCGAGCGTAGCGGCGCGAACGCCGGGAACCTCGGCGGCAACGCGTTGCGCAGCGGCGATGCTATCGCAGATGAGCACATCGCCCAGCAGCGCCTCGACCGACGATGCGGCCGAACTGGGATACGAAAGCATGGAAACGAGCGTACGCGCGCCTTCCGGCAAACTGGCGGGCAACGTGCCCGGACGCATGTCGCTACGGGGCAGAAGCGAAATGGAACCCGCTTGGCCCGAGGAAACGATGCGCGTGGCAGCATCGAGCGCGCTGGGCGCATCGTCGACGAAAAGGGCCTCCACGTCGGAGCCAAGCAGGAGCGTAACGAGCGCCTCGGCTTCGGGAGACGCGGTAAGCGATTCGATGAAGGGGGTGGCCTGCGACTTCAGCTCGCCTGCATGCTCCCCCACCCACTGAAGAAGCGGATTGGAAGCGGTGCGCGCACGCTGAAGCTCCTCGAGGCTCTTCACGGCAGCGGACGCAGTCGCCCGCTCGTCGCGCGCCTCGTCGAGGGCGTGTCGCAGCTCGTCGCGCTTGCGCACGGCCACGCCCACCTTGGTGCGCGCCTCATTTTCGGCCTTCTTGGCCTCTTCCAGGTCGTGCGCCATGGCGTTGGCGTGGGCCTGCGCAGCGTCGACTGCCGCCTTCGCGGCAGCAAAGCGTTCGTCGAGCTCGGCCGCATGGGTGTCGATGAGCTTCTGCTGCGCATGGCTGCTGGCAAGGATTTCCTGCGTACGGGCCTGAGCTGCGCGCACGCCCTCGAGCTCCTGAAGGGCGTCGCGGCGTTTGCGCGTGGAGTCGTCGAGCTGCTGCTGCAGCGCGCGCTTCTTCTCCTGCAGCTCCTGCGTGCGCGTGCGCGAAGCGGCATATGCGGCATCGGCGGCCTCGCGGGCGGCAACGGCCTCATCGAGCTGGGCCTGCGCCTGTTCCCTGCGCTCTTCGAGCTCTTGCAGCGAACGCTCCGACCCCTGCAGCTGAAGCTGGAGGTCGGCGAGGTAGCTTTGGATGGAGCGCTTGCGCTCGTGGAGAAGGAGCACGTTCGAATCGAGCTTATCGGAAGCGGCCTGCGCGCGTCGCTGATGGGTAGCCACGATGCCCGCCTCGGCCGTTTCGGCTTGCAGCTTCTTCTGCAGCTCCTCCGACACCGACTCGGTTTTCTCGATTTGCGTGCGAAGCCCCTCGAGCTGGGAAGACAGCGCTTGCTCGCGCTTGAGCGTTTCATCCCACGCCTTCTGGAGCGTACGGAGGTCGTCGACGGCGAGCTCGAGGTTGACCTGCGCGAGCTGCTTGCTGACGTCGCGATACTGCATGGCGCGCTTCGCCTTGCGCTCGAGCGGCTTCACCTGGCGCTCCACCTCGGCAACGACATCGCGCACGCGCGCGAGGTGCTCGTCCATGCGCTCGAGCTTGCGCTGGCTCTTCGCCTTGCGCTGCTTGTGCTTCAGAACGCCAGCGGCTTCCTCGATGAGGGCGCGGCGGTCCTCCGGCTTGCTCTGCAGGATTTCGGCCAAATGACCCTGGGCGATGATCGAGTGCGTGCCCGTGCCCAAGCCGCTATCGTGCAGAATGTCGAGCACGTCCATCCTTCGGGCAATGGTGCCGTTGATGAGGTACTCGCTTTCGCCACTGCGGTACATGCGGCGCATGATGGAGACGTCGTTGTATTCCACGGGAAGCGTGCCATCGGAATTGTCGAGCACGAGCTCGACTTCGGCCACGCCCACCGGTTTGCGCGCGGAAGAGCCCGCGAAGATGACGTCTTCCATGGCCTGGCCGCGAAGGTTCTTCGCGTTGCGCTCGCCCAGAACCCACAGCACGGCGTCGGAGATGTTCGACTTACCCGAACCGTTAGGGCCCACAACAGCGGCAATGCCGGGCTCGAAGCCCAGCACGCTGCGATCGGCAAATGATTTGAACCCCTTCAGGACAAGCGACTTGAGATACACGGATTATCCCCGCTCGGAAGAAGAGGGCTTTTTCTTGTTCTTCATTTCGACCTTGCGGGCCTTTTCAGCTTCGCGTTCGGCCTTGCGCTCGGCACGGCGGGCGGCCTTCTGCTCGCGCTGGATTTCACGCTCGCTCTTCTTCGACGACTCGAAGGACATCTGCGTGAGAGCGCTCTGGGCGGCCTGGCTTTCGCTTTCCTTCTTCGTACGGCCCACGCCGCGGGCAAGCGCCTGAAGGCCGGCGTACACCTGCGTGACGAACGTGCGGTCGTGCGGAGGGCCCTGCGTCTCGATGAGCTTGTAGGTGGGCGTGATGCCATCTTCCTGAAGCTTTTCCTGCAGGACGCTCTTCGGATTTTCCGGCTCGCGGGCCATGTCGATGCTCATGTAGCCAAGAAGCGTCTTGGAAATGAAATCGCGAGCTGCATCCATGCCACCATCGAGATACAGCGCGGCGACGATGGCCTCGTAGACATTCTCGAGTGCGGAATGCAGGCCGCGACGGCCCGTGCCGCGTTCGGACAGGCCGAAGATAATGAAATCGGCGAAGCCGAGCTCGCTCGCCACATGGGAAAGCGAGGCGCCGCTTACGAGCGAGACCTTGATACGCGTGAGCCCGCCTTCGTCGATTTCCGAGAACTTATGAAACGCCGCATCGGCCACCACGGCGCCGAGAATACTGTCGCCCAGGAACTCCAAGCGCTCGTACGAAAACTTTACGGGCTTGCCCTCGACCGCCGACGGATGCGTGATGGCGGAGAGGAGGTACCGCTCGTTGGTAAAGCGGTACCCAAGGATTTCCTGCGCTAGGTCGAGCTTCTTACGCTGCTCGTCACGCGGAATTGCATTCATAACACAGGCCCCGAGGGCCCGCCCCCTTCCTCAAATGTATGAAAACGCGAATCTATTCAGATTTATCCATTTTACCCGAAGCTGCAGGTGAAGAGACGGCTTGCGCGATTAATTCAGAAACCTGCAGGCGCACCGTCTTGGCGGCCATGTGGATGCCGTTCTTGATGGCGGTTTCGTTGGAAGAGCCATGGCCCACCATGCACGCGCCCGCGACGCCCAGCACGGGAGCGGCACCCATGCGGTCGGCGGAAACAAGGTCCTTCAGGTCCTTCAGGCCACCCTTCACCAGCGCAGCGCCCAGCATGGTTGCGGCATTCTTGGTAAAGACGCCCTTCAGGGCGCCGAAGAGCGCCTTCGACGTGCCCTCGATCGTCTTCAGACATACGTTGCCGGTGAAGCCATCGGTGACGTACACGTCGTGCGTGGCAGCCAAGACGTCGTTGCCTTCCGCATTGCCCGTGAAGTTCGGCACGTTTTCCTTCAGCAGCGCATGGCACGCCTGGGCGAACTGGCTGCCCTTTGCCTCTTCGGAGCCGATGTTCAGAAGGGCGACGCGTGGGTTCTCGCGGCCAAGCACCTTCTCGGCGTAGATAGAGGCCATCTGGGCAAACTGCACGAGGTACTCGGGTTTGCAATCGGCATTGGCACCCACATCGCACATCACCACGGGACGCGTGGGCGTGGGAAGCACCGTGCAAAGCGCGGGACGGGAAACGCCCTTGATGCGCCCGATGACGAGCGTGCCAGCCGTGAGCACCGCGCCGGTGGAACCCGCCGAGAAGAAGCCCTGGGCCCTGCCCTCTTTCACCATGCGGCAGCCCACCACGAGCGACGAGTCCTTCTTCTTGCGCACGGCCTGCGCGGGATGCTCGCCCATTGCGATTTCCTCGGTGGTCACCACAGCTTCGCAGCGCTCATGCGCTTCGCAGAACGGAACGACGACATCCTCGGGGCCGCACAAGAGCACGGACAGCGAGGGGTCTTCGGCCAGGGCGGCTTCGACGCCGGGCAGAACTACGGAAGTGCCGGCGTCGCCACCCAGGGCATCGACGGCAATGGTCACAGACTGATTCATGCGCGCTCACCTTTCATTCGGTACTTCGCAATAGTAAAAATCCCCTGACCTCTTACGCGATCAGGGGACCCGTTAACAAACTATGGCAGCTAGAACTAAGCCGTCTCGATGACCTCGCGGTCGCGGTAGAAACCGCAGCTCGGGCACACGCGATGCGGGAGCTTCACTTCGCCGCACTTCGGGCACAGAGAACGAGCGGGAGCTGCGATCTTGTCGTTAGCGGAACGGCGGGAATGCGTGCGAGCACGGCCCGTTTTGCGTTTAGGTACTGCCATTATTATCTCCTTCTTACAGCTGAGGCGCTCCCTAGCGCCTGCAACATATAACACGAATACGCGAATGGGTATGTTAACACCCGCGCCATGGGGACGCAAGGCATGTTCACCGAGACTGCACACTCGCGTGTTTGCGCGAACGGACATCCCCGAAAAGAACAGCCCGGAACGCGTTAGTCGTCGAACTTCAACCCCTTCAATGCGGCAAAGGGATTCGCGGCTTCCGCCTCGGCCTGTTGCTCGGCCTCGCGCTTGGCGGCGCACCCGCAATCGCCTTCGTTCAGATTCGCACCGCAATCGGGGCAAATGCCCTTGCAATCGTCGCGGCACAGAGGAACGAGTGGCGTGTCGACCAGCAATGCCGCCGTCATGAGGGGCACGAGGTCGATGGTGTTCGAATCGTCGAGGCGATCGAACTCGTCTTCGTCCATATCCTCGGGGCTTTCCGCGTCGCCAATGAGGAAATAGCCCTCGATGTCGCCCTGGAAATCGACCTCGATCGGGTCGAGGCAGCGCGCGCACGACGTGGTGGCCAGGCCCGTAACCGTGCCATTCACCAGGAGCGCGTCGCCCGTATTGGACACGACGACATTCCAGGAAAGAGGCTCGGAAAAGGCGTAGATATCGGGGCCGGCTTCCAGTTCAGGCAGTTCGAGAATGCCCGAATAGGAAGAGCTCTCCGCGGGCGCGAAGAGCTCGGATGGGATTTCGATGGTAGTGGAATCCATTACCGGAAAGCCCTATCGACCGCTGCCGAACGAGTTCGAATTCAGACGCTCGCGGCAACGACGCACGTTGGACAGAAGCGTGTCGAGGCTCTGCTCGACGTGGCCGAATACCTCGTCGGCGTAGTCTTCGGCACCAGCGCGGGTTTCGCGCTCGAGCTCTCGGGCTTCGGCCATGATGGTGTCGGCCTGCTGCTGGGAAATGCGCACGATTTCCTGCTCGCCGGCGATGGTGAGCGCCTGGCTACGCGCATCTTCGATCATGCGCGTTGCTTCGGCCTCGGCGTCGTCGAGAAGGCTCTGGCGCTCGCGCACGATCTGGCGAGACTGAGCGAACTCGCTGGGGAAAGCGTCGCGGATGTCATCGATGATTTCGAAGGCGGCAGCAACGTCGACCTGGCGCAGGTTGCCTTTGCCGAAGACGGGCTTCGCATCTTCCAGGAGGATAGAAAGCTCCTCGATAAGCCCCAAAACCCCTGTTTCGTCCATAGTATTTCCTTCCGTATGCTGCGTCTAAGCTGCGGTTGAATATGTCAAAACAATCCACTGCATTCTATCATGCAGTTCCATATGGAACAAAATGAACACTCAGGCTCCACGTGCGATTATACGACATTTAACCAGCTAGCGCATATGCCTATGGCGCACGATGCCGCAAACGGGCACGATGCACGAGCTAAGTGCCCCACTTCCCCGCCCGCTCCACGGCGGGGTTGCCGGGTAGCGAAGAAGCGGACGCGGATTATTGTTCCTGCTCGTTGGCGGGAAGACCGTACTTCTCGCACAGCGCGCGATAGACCGGGTCGGACACGAACTCGTGGAACGGGCCGCCCAGGCTCGCGATTTCGCGAACGATGGAAGACGACAGGTACATGTACTTTGGAGGCGACATGATGAACACCGTCTCGACTTCGCGGTCGATGTCGTAGTTCATGGCCGTCATCTGGAACTCGTACTCGAAGTCGGTGATAGCGCGCAGGCCCTTCACCAGAACCTTGGCGTCCATGCGGCGCGCGAAGGAAACGAGAAGCTCGCTGAACGGCTCGACGCGCACGTTGGGAATATCGGCCACCGACTTCTGGGCCAGCTCGACGCGCTCCTCGAGCGTGAAGAGCCTCTTGCGGCCGCCCTTGTTGGGCGACGCGGCCACGGCGACGATCACCTCATCGAAGATCTGGGAAGCACGTCGAATGATGTCGAGGTGCCCCTCCGTGATGGGGTCGAACGTACCGGGCACGAGCGCGCGTTTCATGCGAGCTCCTTTCTGAACAGGTCGATAGCGGTATCGCCATACTTCTTACGCGTAAGGTGATGCAATTGTAAGGCAAGAAATTCCGGGGCATCCGCGCAATCGAGCGATGCGTCATGTTCATAGCTAATCAGCACATCGCAAGCGAGCATGCCCGCCTCGTCGAGCCTGGAGAGCACGCCGGCTACGGTCTGCACGTCGTAGGCATACGGAGGATCGAGGAACACCAGGTCGAAGGGCGATGCCGGAATCGGGGGCAGGCGCTTTTCGATGTCGATGCGCGCCACATGCGTGCGCTGCGGCTCGGCCAAAACCGTATTCACTGCCAGGCATCCAAGCGCCTCGCGGTCGCGCTCGCAAAAGCATGCGAACTCGGCACCACGAGAAAGGGCCTCCATGCCAAGGGCGCCGCTACCCGCGAAAGCGTCGAGAACATACGCGCCCTCCCACGAGCCACGAGCAGACATGACGGTGCTCATGAGCGACTCGCGTACGCGGTCTACCGTGGGGCGCGTGGTGCGGCCCTTTGGCGCCCGCAGGGGCCTGCCGCGGAATTCACCGGCGATGATGCGCATTAGTCGTCCTTTCTCTGGGATTGCTCGGGAAACGCACGCGATACCTCGTATCTGAGCGCACGATGATCGGGATGGTTCAATTCGGGGTCGGCCTGAAGCAATTCGAGGGCATCTGCGTGAGCCGCCTCGATGAGGGCGGCATCCCTCACGACGTTCACGAGCCGAAGCGTTGACACGCCATGCTGCCTGTTGCCCAGGATGTCTCCCTCGCGACGAAGCGAAAGGTCGTATTCGGCCAGCTCGAAGCCATCCTCGATGCGCTCCATGGCCGCCAGGCGCTCGAGCGCGAGAGGAGCCTTGCTACCGGAAACGAGATACACCTCGCCTGCCGCCTCGCCACGGCCCACGCGACCGCGCAGCTGATGGAGCTGAGCCAGGCCGAAACGATCGGCATCCCGCACGACCATGACGGTTGCGTTCGGAACGTCGACGCCAACCTCGATAACCGTGGTGGCCACGAGCACCTGCGTGCGACCTTCGGCGAACGCCTCCATGGCAGCCTGCTTCTCATCGCTCTTCATGCGCCCATGCAGCACGCCCACCTCGTAGCCGCAGAAGATCTTCTGTTCGAGGAAGCGCGCCTGCTCGATGGCGGCATGCGCGTCGTCGTTGCGGTAATCGGCCTCGCCTTCGATGGCGATGGACGCATACGCGTGCTGCTCGCCTTCGTCAGCGGCCCGCGTAGCCTCGGAGGATGCGCGGCGCTTGGCCGCCTCCTTGTTCTTCTCGGAATGCGACTGCCCCACGAGCGGGCAGACGACATACACCTGCCGACCGGCGTCGAGCGCGTCGCGAGCCGCTTCATACGCCTCGCCTATCTGGGAGTACGTGAGCGCTTTCGTTTTCGTGACCGCATGCGCATGGGGGCGACGGCGCAGGTACGACAGCGTCATGTCGCCATAGGTTGCAAGCGCGAGCGATCGGGGAATGGGCGTGGCGGTGAGCGAGAGCACGTCGGGCGCAACGCCCTTCGCGATGAGCGCGTTTCTCTGCGAGACGCCGAAACGCTGCTGCTCGTCGATTACCACGAGCGTGCACTTCGCAGGGCGCACCTCGTCCTCTATAAGGGCATGCGTGCCAAACAGCACGGAGGTCTTCCCCGACGAAACGCGCTCGAGAATGCCAGCGCGCTCTTCGGCGTCCACCGAACCAGTGAGCACGTCCCACGTAATGCCCGCGGCATCGAACCAAGCGCCAAGGGAGCGCGCATACTGACGCGCGAGCACTTCGGTAGGCGCCATCATGAGGGCCTGGGTGCCCGTATCGGCAACGGCGGCAAGCGCGAAAGCGGCAACGGCCGTTTTACCCGTGCCCACGTCGCCCAGAAGCATGTGGTGCATGGGCGCCGGTTTCGCCATGCGCGACCGAATGTCGCTTACGGCAGCCTGCTGCTCGTCGGTAAGCTGGAAGGGAATGGCCTCGCTCAGCGCGGCGGCATGCGGGCCATCCACAACATGAGAGACTGCGCCCTCACGCCCCGCCTTCGCGACATGCGAGCGCATGAGATGCAGCTCGAGCATGAGCACCTCTTCGTAGGCAAGGCGGCGGCGCGCGTTAGCGTATTCCTGCATCGACTTGGGAAAATGAATGCAGTTGAGCGCCATTCCCCGCGACATCAGGCGGTAACGCGTGCGCAGCGAAAGAGGCAACGGGTCTTCCAGCCCCACGGTGATTTCCATAGCCGCCTGCACGAGCTTGCGCATCGTGGCAGCGGGAAGCTTTTCGGATGCGGGATGCACGGGAACAATCGCCCCAGAAACCTGCTGCGACGCGTCTTCGACCACCTCGATAAGCGGGTTGGTCATGCGCTTGAAGCCGAAATTGAACTCGACGGTGCCCGATACGGCGATGCGCGTTCCGCGGGAAAGCTTCTGCCCCCACCAGGGCTGACGGAAGCACGTAACGATGAGCGTCCCCGTGCCGTCGTTGATGGTAATCTCGGTGAGCACGAGGTTCTTGGGCCGTTTGACCTTCACCTCGTAGACGCTGGCTACGATGGTGCATGCATCGGAAATGCGCGCTTCCGCGCACGTGACCAGGCGACTCATGTCGATGTAGCGTCGCGGGTAATGCGAAACGAGGTCACGAACGGTAGAGATACCCAGAGAACGCAGAGACCCAGCCCTCACTCCCGAAATACCCTTCACCGCCGTTACCGGCGAATCGAGCGAGAATGAGGCCTGGGCCCTACGAGATGATAGCGTTTCGCTATTCAAGACCGAAGACGATGGGATACAGAGGCTGCTCGCCGCGATGGGCGTCGACCTCGAGTTCCTCGAACGCTTCCTCGATGCGCGCAACGAGCGCCTCGAATTCGTCGTCGGGATAATCGCAACCCGCCAGGATGGTGAGCGTATCGGCATCTTCGGCTTCGAGCGTTTCGAGAAGCTTCAGCGTGACTTCTTCGGAAGACGCGCCCACGGCCTCGATGGAACCATCGGCGATGCCGATGGTGTCGCCATTGTTGATGGGGTTGCCATGCGCGTCTTTGGCGTCTTTGATGGCCTGCGTGACTTCGCCCGTGCGCACCTCGGCGATGACGTCGGTCATGGATTCGACGTTCTCGTCCAGGGAGGCATCGGGGTTAGCGGCGAACATCGCGGAGAAGGCCTGGGGCACGCTCTTCGTGGGAACGACGCCACAGGGGATTTCCGAAACGCTGGCACAGCTCTGCGCAGCCATGATGATGTTGCTGTTGTTCGGAAGGATGATAACGGCGTCGGCGTTCACGCTGTTCACCGCATCAAGAAGATCCTTCGTGGAGGGGTTCATGGTCTGACCGCCGGAAACGACGCGGTCGACGCCCAGGCTCTCGAGGATCTTGGCATTGCCCTCGCCCGCCGCAACGGCCACGAAGCCGAGCGCCTTATGCTCTTCCTGCTGCTCTTCGGCAAGCTTGGCATTGCGGTCGGCAGCCTGGAGCTGCATGTTGTGGATGAAGACCTCGGAAATCTGGCCGCGCTCGAGGAAGTACGCCAGAACCTTGTCGGGCGTGTTCGAGTGCACGTGAACCTTGAATTTGGGGATGCTGCCCACGCAGAGCTCGCAGTCGCCCATCGTGGAAAGGAAGTCGAGAGCCTCGTCTTTGTCGAGGGTTTCGGAGTCTACCAGGAACTCGTTGCAGTACCTGAAGCGGGAGCCTTCCCAGTCGTTGATCTGCTCGATTTCGACCTTGGGTTCGGAACCGCGCGAGAACGCGAGCTCGTCGCCCAGGGGAGCTTCGCGGCCCGTGATGGCGGAAACGAAGCTGTCGAGCAGGATGGCCAGGCCATAGCCGCCGGCGTCGACGACGTTGTTTTCGGCCAGCACGGGAAGAAGCTCGGGCGTGCGCTGCACGGAGGCATACGACTCGCTGACGATGTAGGCCAGGGCCTCATCGAGCTCCATCTTCTTCTTGTTGGCACGGCGCGCAGCAGCGGCGGTATCCTTCAGAACCGTGAGAATCGTGCCTTCGACGGGCTTGCGCACGGCCTGGAATGCCGTGGTAACGGCCTGGTCGAACGCCTTGTCGATGGAAGCGACGGAGAATTCCGTGGCATCGGCGGCGCCTTCGCACAGACCACGGAGGATCTGCGAGGTGATAACGCCGGAATTGCCGCGAGCGCCCATGAGAGCGCCGGTGGTGATGGCCTTGCGCACATCGGCATTCGATGCGCCGATGGGCAGCTTGGCCAGGTTGTCGACTACCATCTTCACGGTAAGCGACATGTTCGTGCCGGTGTCGCCATCGGGCACGGGGAACACGTTAAGGCGGTTCACCTCGTCTTTGCGCTCGCCCAGCGTACGCGCGGCAACCGCAATGGCGTTCAAAATATCATTACTCGTATATGTTTCAGACATATCGGCCTAAACTCCTTGTTGGGATTCGCTGACTGCGTGAACCCGCTATTTATTGCGCACCTTTACACCCTGGACGTGAACGTCGACGCCCGTGATGGGCACCTGGGCGTAGTTGGTGAGCGCGAACTCGACCGCTTCGACGAGATTCTGGGAAATTACATTGATGTTCGTGCCATACTCGATGATGACGTAGAGGTCGACGTGAACGCCGTTTTCGTTCGTCTGCACGACGACGCCGCGACGCAGACGCGATGCGGGGAGAATCTTGGCGATGCCATCGGATGCGGAGGGCGCAGCCATGCCAACCACGCCATAGACATTCATTGCTGCATTGCCAACCAGGTCGGACAATACATCATTGGCGACGTGGAGCTCACCGGAAATAATATCTGGCATTGAGTATCCTTTCACGATACGCGCAATTAAAATCATCTTCAGTCAATTAATCAGCTTTTCAGTATACCCCATAGGCAGAATGCCTCCAGAAGCCCCGGGAAGTAAAGGCGAGTTCTCCATAAGCAAAGGCCGCCCCACGCCCCCAAATAGGCGCCCTTTACGAAGAAACAGTGAATGAGCATCCCAAGCATCTCATAAAAGTGTTGGCGCTCTCGTGTATCCATGTTATAGTACTGGAGCTTTTGGTAATCCACGCTTGTCTGGATATGTTTGGCAAGCATAGAACATAACCGTCTGGAGTGATACGAATGTCTAAGATCTGTGAAGTATGCGGCAAGGCACCTGTTGCTGGTCGTAACATAAGCCACTCGCACCGTGTTACGAACCGCATGTTCCGCCCGAACATCCAGCGCGTCACCATCAAGGACGCAAAGGGTCACGTGCGCAAGGCCAACATCTGCACGAAGTGCCTGAAGGCCGGCAAGGTGGAACGCGCCTAACTCTTCTTGGCATACGTTCTAACATGAAAGCCCGCTCGTATGAGCGGGCTTTTTCGTTGCCTAAACAACTGGTTCCGCGCACACGGGGTGCAAGCGCGGAACCGAGAACCAGCTATTTGAACATGCTCTTGAAATCGAGGAGCGACTTGAAATCGTCGACCGTTTCCTTGAGCTCCTTCCCCATCTTGATGCCCTCGCGAGCGATGGAGTTCAAATCGTCGGTGGCACGCTGCACCTTGTCGTACGCGAGCGGATTATCGCCGTCGGACTCCGAAACGATTTCATAGCCGTCAAGCTCGTCTTCGCTGATGACGACTTCGTTGCCATCTTCATCGACGTACACGTACTCTTCCGGCTCGTCGTCTTCCACGTCGACATCGAGCTCGTCGAGCTGATCGGCGGGAATCTCGTTGCCATCCTCGTCGACGTACACGTACTCGACATCCTCGTCGCCGTCGTCTTCCACGATGGCGTCTTCGAGGTCGTCTTCGTCTTCCACGGGAATCTCGTTCCCGTCTTCATCGACGTAGACGTATTCGTATTCGACGTCTTCCTCTTCGGAAATCTCGGCGAGCGCAGCTTCTACTTCCGCGTCGTCATCGTCTTCGAACAGAACGTCTTCGGGTTCGGCCATGGAGCCTCCTAATAACGGGAGCGGTCTTTCAACGCGCGCTCGACGTCGCGCTTCGCATCGCGGGCACGCATATCCTGGCGCTTATCGTACAGTTTCTTGCCGCGGCAGACGGCAAGCTCGAGCTTAACGAGATTGCTGGTGGAAAAATACATCTTAAGGGGTACAAGCGCCATGCCGCGCTCGCGCGTCTGCTCGAGAAGCGAGCGTATTTCCGTTTTATGCAGCAAGAGCTTGCGATTCCTGTCGGGATCGGGATTGCTGATGTTGCCGTGGCTATAGGGCGCGATATGCAGGTTCATGAGCCATACCTCGCCCTTGCGCACCAACGCGAAGCAATCGTTCAGCTGGCAATTGTTCTCGCGCAGCGAGCAAACCTCGGTGCCCGTGAGCACGATGCCGCATTCGTACGTGCGAAGAACCTCGTACTCATGCAGAGTGCGCCTATTCTTCGCAATGAGCTTTTCCTCGCGGTTAGCCATGCTACATTCCCGGAACGAATGAGATATCGGAGTCGAGGTCGCGGATGAAGCGGACGAGGAGCTTGATGCAGCCCTCGACGTCGTCGAGCGAAATGACCTCGTTGGGCGTATGCATGTAACGCAGCGGCAGGGAAACGAGACCCGTGGCGATGCCGCCCTGCTGTACCTGCATGGGGCCCGCATCGGTGCCCGTTACGCCCGGCTCGGCTTCGAGCTGATAGGCGATGCCCTCCTCTTCGGCAGCCATGACCAGGCGTTCGAAGACGACGGGGTTGATGTTGGGGCCACGCGCGATAACGGGGCCGCCGCCGCACTTCACGCCGCCGAACTTGTTCTTGTCGATGCCAGGGTAATCGGTGGCATGGGTAACGTCGAAACCAAGCGCGACATCGGGATGGACGCTGAACGCGCTGGTAAGGCCGCCGCGGCAGCCGATTTCCTCCTGCACGGTGGCAGCGCAGATGTAATCGGCCTTGCTATCCCCCGCTTTCGCAAGTTCCTCCATGACGCGGGTGGCGATGAAGACACCCGCCTGATCGTCAAACGCGCGGGACACTGCCATGCCCTCGCCGAAATGCTCGCAGCCAACGCCATACGTGATGGTGTCGCCAATGCGCACGCGCTTCTTCACTTCCGCGGCTGGCATGCCCAGGTCGATGCAAAGCTTGTCGAGCGAGGCAACCGTCTTGCGTTCGTCGGCGGGAATGAGGTGAATGGGCATGCGACCCACCACGCCGCGCAGGTCGCCATCCTTGGTATGGACGTCGACGCGCAGGCCGGGAAGAAGACCCGCATCCACGCCGCCAACGGCGGAGACATACAGGAAGCCCTCGTCGGAAATGTAGTGCACCATCAGGCCGATTTCGTCCATGTGGGCGGCGATGAGAACCGAAGGCGCCTTTGCCTCGGGGTCTTCGGGATTCGCGGCCGCATGCAAAACCGCATGCACGGAGCCCATGACGTCGGTTTCGACCTCATCGGCCACATCGGCCACGTACTCGCGCACGAGACGCGCGACATTGTATTCCGTACCGGTAACAGACGGGGTCTCTACCAGCGATTTCAGATAATTGAACTGTTCGTCATTCACGATGAAACCTCTATTCCTCTTGAATTTCGCACATCATTATACGCGATGGAGGGAACGCCCAAACGCCACGCGGGCCGCTTCGACAAAAGGGATATGGCGATTACGCGAGTCGCAGGTCGAGCTTGCGAGCGTGCGCCGGCGCATCATGCACGAGCACGCGAAGCACCTGCCCCAAGCGATAGGTTCGGTTGGTATCCTGCCCCACCAGACGATACCGAGCCGCATCGAACGTGAAGTAGTCGTACCCCAGGAAGCGCACGGGCAGAAAGCCCTCGCATGTATTGTCGAATCGAACGTACAGGCCATACGACGTAACGCCGGAAACGATTCCCGGAAGCGTTTGCCCAACGTAGCGCGACATGTATTCGACGAGCTTGATCTCCTGCGTTTCGCGTGCGCATGCATCGGCGATGCGCTCCATCTTGGACGAATGCTCCGCAATCCAGGAAAGCGCCTGCGACTGCGCCGCGGGGAGCACGCCGCCGCCATGGAGCAATGCCTTCAGGGCACGATGGACCACAAGGTCGGGATAACGTCGAATCGGGCTCGTGAAATGGCAATACGTTTCGCTTGCCAACCCATAGTGCGGCTCGCAGCTTGCCTTGTACTCGGCGCGCTTCATGCTGCGCACCACCAGCGACGAAACGAGCTCCTCTTCGGGGCGGCCCTTCGCAAGCTCGAGCATGCGCTGCAGGGCATGGCGATTCCCCGCCACAACGCTTTCGATGGGAACGTCTTTCTCGTAGCCAAACTCGTGAAGGACCACAACGAGGTCGGCCAGCGAATCGGCGGAGGGAGCATCGTGCACGCGGAAAATCGAAGGGGCTTCCGCCTGAACGAGCAGTTCGGCCACGCACTCGTTGCAGAGAATCATGGCTTCCTCGATGCAACTCGTCGCGTCCGTTTTCGTGCGAATGCGAACGTCGACGGGAATGCCCTCGTCATCGAGCACGACCTTCGCCTCGCGCGAGGAGAAATCCATGCCCCCGCGCGATTCCCTGCGCCTCATGCGCGCATGGGCCATGTCGTTCAAGTACCCAAGCGCGGCAAAGAGCTGATTGCACGTGCTGTCATGTAGGGGCATGGCCGCATGGGGCTCGTCCTCTAGGCGAGTACGCGAGCGCGCATCCTCGACGGTATCAGCCTCGATGTAGCACTGTGCCCATTCATACGAAAGACGCGCCGAGGAAACGATGAGCGACTCGTAGGCCTCGACATCAAGGACCTCCCACGACCGCGACAGATGAATGTCAACCGTCATGGCACGGCGCGTAGCACCGGGAACGAGCGAGCATACGTCGTTCGACAGATGCTCGGGCACCATGGGAACAACGCGATCGACGGCGTACACGCTGGTGGCACGCCTGCGCGCATCAAGGTCGACCGAAGAATCCCAGGGAACGTAATGCGCCACATCGGCAATGTGAACGCCCAGAAGGAAGCTGCCATCGGATTGGGGCTCGATGGAAAGCGCGTCATCGAAGTCGCGCGCATCCACCGGGTCGACGGTGAAGATGAATCGATCGCGAATGTCGCGATACCCATGGGCAAGCGCATGCGCTTCATCGACACGGGCAGCATTCGCCTGCTCGATGGCCCCTTCGGAAAATGAAGTCTCGAGCTTGTAGCGGCCAATGACCGCCTCAACGTCCATGCCCGGGGAGTCTTCGCTTGCCCCCAGCACTTCCTCTACCACGCCCGTTGCCGCGCTCTTCCGCGAGGGGAACGAATTGATGCGCACGCGCACGAAGGAGCCATCGGGAATATCGGGATTGTCGGAGCGCATCGTGAACACGTCGTAGGGGATGCGCGAATCGCTGGGGACCACCACGCCGAACGGATCGGCAACCTCATAACGGCCCACGAGCGTTTCGTGCGCGCGATGCAAAACGGCAACCACGCGAGCGGAAGGCCGCTCCCCCACCTGGTTATGGCTCTTACCCGCCTGGGGACGCGCATGGTTGATGTGAATGGGCGCGAGCTCTACCTCGTCCCCATCAAATGCCCCGCCTATCTTCGATGCAGGCACGAAGAACTCGCCCTCAGACGTCTGAACGAACCCAAAGCCATCGGGGAGAATGGAAATAACGCCGCGCGGATTGCTCTTGGGGCGACGGCGCGTGTTGTGACGGGAACGGGCCATCGATTCTAGATGGTAATGAGCGAACGCGCCGTTTCAAGCGCGAGATTCAGCTGCTCATCGCCCTGTTCGTCGGGATTGTCGGAAATGGTGACATCGGGGGAAATGCCGCTGTTGTCGATGGCGTAGCCCTTGGGCGTGCTGTAATACGCGCTGGTGTAGCGCAAGGCGCCGCCGAAGGAAAGCTCGACGACCGACTGCACGGAGCCCTTCCCCATCGTGCGCGAGCCAACGATGGTAGCCCTATCGGTATCCTGCAACGCGCCAACGATGACCTCGGCGGTGGATGCGGTATTGCCATTCACGAGAACGACGAGCGGAAGCGTGGTGACAACGGAACCCGTGGCCGTGCGCGTGGAAACCGACGCCTTCGTCTGAATGCCCACGATGGTGCCACTGCCAATGAACAGCGAGGCGATGTCGACTGCCTGCGTAAGGTAGCCACCGGGGTTGTCGCGCAAATCGAGCACGAAGCTCTTGGCGCCTTCCGCGGAAAGCGTGCTCACGGCATTCTGCACGAGCACATCGGCGTTCTGGGTAATCTGCGCAAGCTTGATGTAGCCAACGCCATCAACGAGCTCGGTAGTGACGTTTGGCTCGGAATAATCGCTGCAGATGAGCGTGACGGTGAATTCGTCACCGCCTTCCGCATCGAGCGACGCGGGCCTGCGGAACGTGAGCACCACGGAACTGCCCTTATCGCGGGAGACTTGCTTCACGACTTCGGCAGCCGTCCAGCCATCGGTTCCACGGTCGCCATCGATGGCGACGACGTAATCGCCCGACATGACGCCCGAAGCCTCCGCTTCCGAGCCCGAGAACACGTCGACGGCATACGCCTGGCCGTTGTTTTCGGCGAACAGGATGCCAACGCCCGCATACGTCGCAGAAACCTCTTTCAGGTAGGCGGCGTAATGCGCTTCGTCGTAATAGCGCAGATAGGAATCGTCGGTGGAGTCGGCAAGGGCCTTCAGCACGTTTTCTGTGGCGGAGTCGAGACTGTAGGAATCGAGGCTCTCGGTGGAAGGGATGCCCTGGATTTCAGCCACGCGGGCGGAAAGGGAATCGTACGTGTTGCCAGAAACGGTGAGGCCCGGGTTCTGGGAGCTATCGGCCGAGGAATCGTCGAGCCCAAGACGCTCGACGACAATATCGTTGCCGCGAAGCGCGAAGCCCAAAATGAAGGCCAGGCACACGAACAACAGGCTGACCATCATTTTGATCAGCCTGATGTGATGTGCATCGCGCTTGCGAATGCTTTTCTTAGCGTTACGTGTAATCTTTCGCGCCATGAGCGCTAGCCACGATTCCTTTGCTTACACCTTCAGGTAACGGCGCATAGCGAGCGTCGAACCGAGCAGGCCGATAACCAGGCCACTCACCAACAGGATAACGTAAATCAGGAAGAAAGACGAACCAGCGATGTCGATAGGCAGCCAAGGCAGTGCCGACTGGAAGCGCGGCATGGCCAGGTTGCGCAGGAGCTCGAGGACGACAACCGCGAGAGCAGCGCCGATGATGGCGTGCAGCGCGCCTTCCATCAGGAAGGGCCCGCGGATGAAGTTGTTCGAGGCGCCTACAAGACGCATGATGGCGATTTCCTTGCGACGAGCCAGGATGGAGAGGCGAATCGTGTTGTTGATGAACACGAATGCGATGAAGATGAGCAGCGCCACCAGGGCAACACCCACATAGCGGATGTAGTTGGTAACGGTGAACAGCTTCTCGACCGTCTTCTGGCCGTACTTGAGCGAATCGCTGGGATCGCTTGCGTTGTCGCAGATCTTCTTGAACGTGTCGTTGTTCAGAATCTGGTTTGCCACGTCTTCGACCTGCTGGGCTTCGGAAAGCTCAACGTCGATGGATGCGGGAAGAGGATTCTCGCCATCGAGCTGGTCGACGATTTCCGGGTTGCTCGTCATGGAATTCTTGAAATTCTCGAGAGCCTGGTCCTTCGTGGTGAAGGACACGGTGGCAACGCCGTTCATGCTCTTGATCTGGCTCTGCAGCGACTGGATATCGCTTTCAGAGGCATCGTCGGCAATGTACGCCGTGATGGATACCTTGCTTTCGACGGACTTGACGATGTTGTCGACAACGAAACCGCCGATCAGGAAGATACCAATGATCATCAGCGAAAGGAAAATCGTGACGATGGAACCGAGCGCCGTGGAAAGGTTGCGAGCGAACCCCTTGAGCGACTCGGAGAAGAAATACGCCAAACTAGACATCGAAACCGTACACCCCCCTGTCCTGGTCGCGCGTGAGATGGCCCTTGTCGAGCGCGATAACGCGACGACGCATGTTGTCGACCATTTCGCGGTCGTGCGTGGCTACCAGCACGGTAGTGCCGGTACGGTTAATGCGCTCCAGAAGGTCCATGATGCCGCGCGAGGTTTGCGGGTCGAGATTACCCGTGGGCTCGTCGCAGATGAGAAGCGGCGGGCGATTCACGATTGCGCGGGCAATGGAAACGCGCTGCTGCTCGCCACCGGAGAGCTGGTCGGGGCGCTTGTCGAGCTTGTCCTGCAGGCCGACGAGGCGAAGCACCTCGGGAACCTGGGTGCGGATGACGTGGCGCGACTTGCCGATTACCTCGAGCGCGAATGCCACGTTCTCGAAAACCGTCTTATTCGGAAGCAGCTTGAAGTCCTGGAATACCGTGCCGATGTTGCGGCGCAGGTACGGAACGCGCCAGTTGCGCATCGTGGAGAGGTCTTCGTCTGCAATGTAGATATGGCCCTCGGTGGGCTTGATCTCGCGGATGATCATACGCGTGAGCGTGGTCTTGCCGGAGCCGGAATGGCCGACCAGGAAGACGAATTCGCCTGCGTACACCTGCAGCGAGACGTCGTACAGAGCGGGCTTGCTAGGCTGAGCGGGATAGATTTTCGTCACATGGTCGAACGTGACGACGGGAGTGCCCGAAGGCTGCTGCATGCTGTCGAGGTCGAGATCAGGCAGAGTGGAGGACAGCTGAGCCGTCATCTGCTTGGCATGACCCGCACGCGCACCCGCGGGATACGCACCAGGCGCAGTAACCCCTTGGTTGTTAGCGTTTGTCACAGAATGCTCCGTTCGAATAGTGATGTACTGAGACACAATGCCATTCTAGCATGGTGCTATTTTGCCACCACGCTCTCCACAGCTTCAACAATGGCCTTGGAATCGAGCCCAAAGTACGACATGAGCTCTTCGAACGACCCCGATTTGCCGAATCGGTCGCGCATTGCCACGAACGCGCACGGCGTGGGATGGTTCAAGGCGAGCGTTTCGGCAACGGCCGAGCAGAGGCCACCGTACATGGAATGCTCTTCGGCAACCACGACGCGACCCGTCTTGCGAGCCGATGCGAGGATGGTCTCCTCGTCGAGCGGCTTCACGCAGAATGCGTCGATGACCTCGGCGGAAATGCCACGCTCGGCCAATTCGTCGGCCGCGAGCAGGGCTTCCCTGATTTCGACGCCATTGGCGATGATGGTGACATCGGTGCCTTCGCGCAGCACGTAGGCACGACCCACTTCCAGCTCGACGCCAGGAGCGTATACGGCGGGAACGGCAGCGCGGCCCATGCGAACGTACACGGGACCATCGGTGTGAGCGGCGAGCTTGATGGAGCTGCGAGCCGCTTCGTAATCGGCGGGAACGAGC
>NZ_JAZZJS010000040.1:0-56696 GCF_056180635.1 Denitrobacterium sp.
GATCTGCGTGAACACCGTGTCGAGGTGCATGAACGCGCGGCTGTTCGGGATGTCGAACGCCAGGATCGTGTCGATGCTGGAGCGCTCATCGTGGAAGATGCTCTGGGCGAGCGTGTCGATGGCGTCGGGCTCGGTGCGCTGGCTGATGCCGATGGCGAGCACGTGATCGTTGATGTTCAGGATGTCGCCACCCTCGATGTGGAAGGCGTTGTCGCGGCTGTAGTACTGCGGCGTGCCCTTGAAATCGGGGTGATTGTCGAAGATGTACTTGCCGTACATCGTCTCGCGGTTACGCGTGACGGAGTACATGCGGTGAATGGTGACGCCGTTGCCGACCATCGCGAACGGGTCGCGGGTGAAGTACAGGTTCGGCATGGGGTCGCACACCATCTTGGTGGGGCTGGAAACCTGGTCGATCAGGCTGTTGGAGCGATCGACTTCCAGCTCGTCGAGGTGGATGCCCTCCATGGTCTTCTCGACGAGGGCCTTGGGATCGGCGTAGTTCGCATCGAGATACTCATGAAGGAGCTTGTGCCACTTCGGGGTATGGATGTCGGCCTCTTCGAGCCACTGCTCGATGAACTGGCTGCGCAGTTCCGCGTTGTCGCGGATAACGTCGGCCATGAGGTCTTCGAGATACACAACCTCGACACCGTTGTCGCGCAGAGCCTGCGCGAAAGCGTCGTGCTCCTGCTGAGCGATTTCCAGGAACGGAATATCGTCGAACAGAAGACGCTCGAGCGTGTCGGGGGTAAGGTTGAGAAGTTCCTTGCCGGGACGATGGAGAATGACCTTCTTAAGAGGCCCAATCTCGCTCTTGACGTTGACTCCGGTCATGAACGCCCTCCTTTTCTCTCTCGCCTTGCGGCGATGCTAAGAAGATTACGGAAACGGGTTTGCGGGTCTCTCACCTCCCGCACACACGTCTCCACATACTCTACACGCCGCACGTCCGCACGCAATTGTGAACGGTTTATTGAGAACTTATATCGGTAAGCGGTATCTAATGCGCCGTAAATGGTACTTGATTTTTGATGATTTTATGATTAGGGGCACTCTACTGCGCTATAGTGCCAAAACCTACCCCCTTCTGACCTGGCCTTATGCAAAACAATGCATATGGGAATTTTTGTCAAGAGTCGTTTTGATATCCAGATATGCGGATATTCGTTTCCGAACATGCATGCACCACGCCGTAAACCGCATAAACATGCATTTTTCAACAACTTGGTCACGCTTCGGGCAATGCAGGATTTCATGCATCGCCATTCGTGGCGCATGCAGAGCGAAAAAGGGCGTAAAAAAGCTCGCGGCTGGATCCTCCCCGAACCAGCCGCGAGCAACGCCACCATATTGGGTTGGTGGCAACCCTCCTAGACAATGAAAAAGAGCCTTGCTCCCTCCAGTGCAAAACCCTCTTTCAGCGTAGAACGCTTAACCCGACGTGCCATTATACCCGCCTTTGCAGAAATTGTGAATATGGGAATTCGACGAACGGCATCCCGCCACTTGCAAGGCTCCTACCAGGGAATATGACCGCTCGGTTACAGCTGGGCGCAAAAGCGCGCGGTGCCCCTAGTCGTGGAAATACGGCACGTAGAGCTCGTTTTCGCTCACGGCCTCTTCGGGATACAGGTAGTTGAAGAGCCCTATGAAATACTCGTCGGTCATGCTGGCGATGTAGTCGACCACGATATCGTTCGGGTCCTGATTGGCATACACGGGATTGCTGCGCATCATCCACGCGTTGATGTGATGCCGGAAGATATACGAGCTCTCGTCGCCCGCCTTCACGTCTTCCAGGAAGCGGTCGTACAGACGCGCCATCATGGGACGCACGATGCCCGTAAGACGCTCGTGGGCCTCTTGCGACATGTATATCTGCCTGCTGTTCAGCTCCTTGGCGTCGACGATGGCCTGGAACACGTCTTCGTCCATGGCTAGGTAGGGCTTCTCGATGCTGTTCTTGATGATGTTCGCCGTGGCGTTGTGGATGAACTCGGAGTTCGTGGAGCCGAGCACGCTGTCTTTCAGCGGGTACTCCTCGGGGCTCAGCACGCGCACGGTAAGGGCATCTTGCCTGTCTTTCCCCAAGTAGGCAAGGATGTCGCAAATGCGCACCACGCAGCCTTCCAGCGTTGAGGGGCGCAGCAGCTGGCTGGCGCCCGCCTGCGTATAGCATGTCTCCATCATGTCATCGAGCTGCTTGAACGTGTCGCATGGCGCAGGGCGGTACTCCGCGAACGCCTTTTCGCCACAGTGGCAGAGAATGCCGTTGAACGTCTGAAGCGAGAGGTTGCGATACGCCACCGTACGCAGCAGGCGAACGCTATGCACGTTGTGGTTGAAGTACCTGCCCGGGGTGTCGGCCGTGGCGGTGTGGCGATGATAGATTTCGGAAAGCGCGTACTCCCCTTCGTGCCCGAAGGGCGTATGCCCCATGTCGTGACCCAGGGCGATAGCCTCGATGAGGGCGATGTTCAGGCGCAACGCGGCGCCGATCTTGCGCGAGATCTGGGAAACGAGCTGCAGGTGAAACGAGCGTCGCGTGAGGTCGTCGTTGCGGTAGAACGGAAAGACCTGCGTCTTGTCCATGCAGCGGTTGTAGAAGGCGTTGTTCAGCACGCGGTCGACATCGCGCACGAACGCGGGGCGCACGAGCTCGGTATCGTCGTCTTGCACGTCGGGGCGTTCGAAGATCGCCTGGCTGTCGCGGGTGGCATACGGGGATAGAAGCGCCTCGCGCGCTAGCAGGCCCTCGCGCACATACGCGCGTTCGTCGCTGGTGAAGATGAATTCGGGATTGCTATTCGCATCAGCCATGACGCACGGATCCTTTCCGCCGAACCAAAGCGCACACCTATACGCCCGTTTGTACCACATGCCGGCCCATCGCGGAACCACGCAGGCCGCGGGCGCAAGTAGCCTACAGTGTACGCCTCGATTCGATGGCGCGGCCAAGCGTTACCTCATCGGCGAATTCCAAGTCGCCGCCCACGGGCAAACCGCTGGCCAGACGCGTGACCTTGATGCCCAGCGGACGGATGAGGCGCGCGAGGTAGCTCGCCGTCGTTTCGCCCTCGACGTTGGGATTGGTGGCCAGAATGACCTCGTTCACTTCGCTGGAAGATAGGCGCGCCATGAGCTCGCCGATGTGCAAATCATCGGGGCCGACGCCCTCGAGCGGGGAAAGCGCACCGCCAAGCACGTGGTACAAACCTGAAAACTCGTGCGTGCGCTCGATGGGCGGGATATCGCGCGGTTCGGAAACCACGCAGATGATGCCCTTGTCGCGGTCGGGCGATTCGCAAATTTGGCAGCGATCGCCCTCCGCGTAATTGAAGCAGGTTTTGCAGAAATGCACCGAGTCCTTCACGCTCATGATGGCTTCCGAGAGGCGTTCCGCCGTAGCGCGGTCGGAATTCAGAAGCCAGTACACGATGCGCTGAGCCGACTTCGGGCCAATGCCCGGCAGGCGGGAGAACTCATCGAGAAGCGCTTGTATGGACGGTGCAGAATGCATGCTCTACCTGGGATAATCCTAGAAACCGGGGATGTTCATGCCGCCAGTGACGCTGTTGAGGCGAGCGGAGCTGATCTCGGCCATGCCGCGCAGGGCCTCGTTGGTGGCAGCAAGCACCATGTCCTGCAGCATTTCGACGTCTTCAGGGTCGACGGCTTCGGGATCGATGGAGATGGACTTCACCATCATCTCGCCCGTGACCACGACCTTCACCATGCCGCCGCCAGCGGTGGCCTCATGCTCCATGTCCTTGATTTCTTCCTGGGCCTGGGCCAGCTGCGCCTGCATCTTCTGAGCCTGGCGCATCATCTTCTTCATATCCATGCATGAACTCCTTTTCGCTTCGCCACGAGGGCGTAATCTATTCGTCTATCTGCTCGAACACGATGGACGAGCCCATCGTCTCCGAAAGCATTTTACTGAAATCGTCGGCCGTTTCGGGCGAACCCCCAGCGGGCGCATCGCCCATGGGCGCGGGAGCCGCGGCCGGCGTAGCGGCGGGCTCGGGGTACGCAGGAGCCTCGGCGGGCACGACGCCCTCATAGGCATCCAGCGGCACGTCGTCGACGGGAGGAACGGGCGCTGCCGGAGCAGGCGCACGATGCGCGACAGGCGGCACAACGGGCGCGGCCATGGGGCGCGCAGCCTGAGGCGCAGGAGCCGCAGCGGGCGCCTGGGCCTTCGCCTGAACGCAGCGGAACGGCACGTCCACGCCTGCAACCTGGGTAAAGATACGCTTCAGCATCTCCTGGAACTCGGGTTTCTGCGCACGCGAGAACGCGAACTCATTGCCAGGCGCAAACTCGATGACAACGCCGGTATTGCCGGGCTCGGGAGAGACCTTCACCGTAATGAGGAAGACGCCGTACGCGGGCTTTTCCTTCTTCACCGCGGCAAGAACAGAACGCCACATGCGCTGGAGCGCAGCCGGATTGGCCACGACGCTCGCAAGATCGCCGCCGGCCTGCGGAGCCGCAGCGGCAGCAGGCACGGCCGGCGTAGGCTGCGCATACGGACGCGCGGGAGCCTGCTTGGCAGCGGGAGCCGCCGGGGCGGGCGCGGGGGCCGCATGCGAGCGGGCCTGCTGGGCGCGGGCGGCAGCGGCAGCCGCCGCACGTGCGGCTTCATGACCCGTAAGGGGGCGCGAAGGAGCCTCCTGAGGAGCGGGAGCCGGGGCGGGCGCAGGGGCGGGCGCGGGGGCCGCAACGGGCGTAGGCGCGGGCGCGGGCTGAGCCGCAACCGGCTGGGCAGCCACGGGTTGCGCAGGAGCGCGGGAAGGCAGGGCGGCAGCGCCCGCCTCCAGGGCCTCGACGCGTTCGGCCAACGATGCGAGCGTGAGCTCGGAGTCGGGGCGCACGAGACGCGTGAGGGCGATTTCGAATACGAGGCGCGGGTTCGTGGAACTGCGCATATCGGAGATGACGTCGCCCAGAACGCCCAGCATGTTAGCCAGGCGGTCGCTTCCGAACATCTCGAGCTCGCGCACGATTTCTCGGCGCTCGGCATCGGTCACGTCGATGGCGGCATCGGCACCGGCAAGCGACATGACGTACATGTTGCGCACGTGCTGGGCCATATCGCGCACGAACTGCGCCAGGTCGGCACCCGTTTCCATGTACGTAGCCGTCCAGGTGAAGCACGCAGCGGCGTCGCGCTTGCCGATGGCCGTGATGATTTCGGCCATGTCGGACGAATCGAGCGAACCCAGAAGGTCTTCTGCTCCACCTACCGTTACCTTGCCCTCGCCAAACGCGATGAGCTGCTCGAGCGACGTGAGGGCATTGCGCATGCCGCCCTGGGCGCGATGGGCGATAAGGTCGAGCGCATCGCCTTCGAATTCCACGTCTTCCGCGACGCACACCGCACCCAGACGGGCGACGATCTCGTCATTCGAGATGCGATGGAAGTCGAAGCGCTGGCAGCGCGAGTGAATGGTTTCCGGCACCTTCTGCGGGTCGGTGGTGCAAAGCACGAACACCACGTGAGACGGGGGCTCCTCGAGCGTCTTCAGCAGCGCGTTGAACGCCGCCGTTGAAAGCATGTGGACCTCGTCGATGATGTAGATCTTCTTGCTGCCGTTGGTGGGCGCAAAATTCACGCGGCCGATAATCTCGTCGCGCACGTTTTCGACGCCCGTACGGCTTGCGGCGTCGAGTTCGTAGACGTCGGGATGCGTGCCATTCGCAACGGCCTGGCACTGTTCGCACGTGCCGTCGGGCGTGCTCGTGGGGCCGTTTTCGCACAGCAGGGCCTTCGCGAGCAGTCGCGCCGTGGTGGTTTTGCCCGTGCCGCGGGGGCCGCAGAACAGATACGCGTGGCTGACCTTGTCCTGCTCGATGGCATTCTTCAGCGTGCGCTCGATATGGTCCTGCCCAACGACGTCCTCGAAGACCTGCGGGCGATACTTGCGATACAGAGCCTCTGCCATGCTATTTCGCTTCCTTCTTCTTAGAACGGGCGGCCATTGCGCCCTTCACCGCGCCGATGATGGCGGGCAGCACCGAAACGGCAACGATGCCCAAGACGATGACCTCGAAATGCTCCTGCACGAACGGGATGCCGCCGAAGAAGTAGCCAACCAGCACGAACAGGCTGACCCAGGCGACGCCGCCAATTGCGTTGAACAGAGTGAACTTGCCGAAATTCATATGGCCCGTACCCGCGATGAACGGGGCGAACGTGCGGAAGAACGGCATGAAGCGCGTGATGATGATAGTGAGGCCGCCGTACTTCGCGAAGAAGTGGTCGAGCTTGGCCATGCGCTCGGGCGTGAGCGCCTTCACCTTGCCCGAGTCGATGATGCGGCTGCCGAAGAAGCGCGCGATCCAGTAGTTCGAGGTGTTGCCCAGAATGGCCGCGCTATAGAACACAGCCAGCGTTGCGATGATATTGAGCCCGCCGCCATCGGCCGAGAACACGCCCGCTGCGAACAGCAGCGAATCGCCCGGGAGGAACGGGAAGACGACGACGCCCGTTTCGATGAAGACGACTAGGAACAGAGGCGTATACACCAGGCCAGGGCCCAGCGTGACGATCCAGCTGGCGATGATGGTGCGAGGATCTTGCAGCAAACTGACGATGAAATTGATGAAGTCCATGCGAGCCTTTCGCGTGTACCGCGAGCCCGGGCCCGCGAACCCCTGCAAACGAGCCGCTGCGGAAAACGGCGGCAGATACATGAGTACCCCGAATAGGCATGGGCGCTCGTCAGCGGTCCCTTATGGCTGCTTCCTCCCGGACCTGACCAGGTTCGGAACTTGGCGCCGCCCAAGCCCATTCGAGGTACTTGCACATCCGCCTCTGCGGGCGGACAACGGTGTTCAGTATAGCCGTTTCCCCGTTCGCGCGGCAATAACGGAAACGGGGGCAACGAAACGAACATAGGGACCGCGGGATGCGCCCACTCATGGGACAGACGGCACGCGCCCTTGGACTTGCGCATGCAAGACAGTACAATGGTGGAATAGCAATCCCAAAGAAAGCCCAGCATGTACGTAGATTTTTACGAACGCATATCGCAACCCTACGAGCAGCAGGCGGCCAAGCTCGCCCTGTTCGACCGCTTCCTGGTGTACCTGGTGGCCGCCGGCTACACCGCCACCCTGGGCTGGCTCCTCATCACGGGCGACCCGCGTTGCCTGCGCGTGGTGCTCGTGTGCGCCATCTCGTTCGTGCTCTGCACCATCGTGCGCGGTGCCATCAACGCTCCACGCCCCTATCAGATGTACTGGATTCACCCACTCATCAAGCGCAACGAGAACGGCAAGTCGTTCCCCAGCCGCCATGTGTTCAGCGCCACCATCATCGCCTGCGCGCTGTTTTACCTGAATCCCTTCGCAGGCGCCGCTGCGTTCCTGCTCACCGCCATCATCGCGTGGGTGCGCGTGGTGGGCGGCGTGCACTTCCCGCGCGACGTAGTTGCGGGCGCAGCGTTTGCCCTCTTCTGCGGGGCGTTCGGCTTCCTGCTTATTCCGTAGGCGCAGGAAGCGCTTCGATCGCGAGCGCTACTCCTGGCCGGCACGCAGCGCGGCCAGGATATCGGCAATGGAATACAGGCTGCCAAACGCGCAGATGAGGCCCTCATGGCCTGCTATTTCGCACACGCGCGCCACGCCGTCGGCAATGGTTTCGGCCGCAACGACACGCACCGCCTTCGCATCTCCCATGGTTTCCAATGCGGCCCGCTCGATTTCCGCGGCAAGGTCGCGCGCGCTCAATGCGCGGGGGTTTGGCGGCTGAATGCATACGAACGTTTCGCCCAGCGGCAGCACTTCGCGCAGCATGGCGGGGTAATCCTTGTCGGCGAGCACGCCCACGAGGAACGTCGCCTTCCTTCCGGGAAACGCGCTCTTCAGGGAATCGGCAAGCACGCGCGCGCCCTGTGGGTTATGGCCTCCGTCGACGATGAAGAACGGGTCGCGCGCCACGATCTCGAAACGCCCCGGCCAACGTGCTTCGGCAATGCCGCGACGGATGACCTCGTCGGAAAGCGCGCACCCGCGCTCGCGCAGCGCCAGACACGCTTCGATGGCGAGCGAGGCATTCTGCGGCTGATACGTTCCAAGCAGGCGCGTCGTAAGCCCCTGGAAGCCGCGGTAGGCAAACGAGCGAGCGGGGTCGGCGCCCTGCGCGCTTCCGCCCTCGATTCCAAAATCGCGAATCGAATCAATATCAACCCAGTTCACGGAGGTTCCAACGCGCTCCGCCGCATCGCAAATCACGTGCGCGGCATCGTCATGCTGGTGCGCGCTCACTACCGCGGCACCCGACTTGATGATGCCCGCCTTCTCGCGCGCGATGGCCTCGACGGTATCGCCCAGCAGATTCGTATGATCGAGCGCGATGGGCGCGATCACGCACACTTCGGGATGCGCCAGCACGTTCGTGGAATCCAGACGACCGCCCAAGCCCACTTCAACCACGGCATACTCGCAGCCCGCGCGCTTGAACGCGACGAACGCTACGGCCGTCATGAGCTCGAACTCGGTGGGATGGTCGGTCATGCGCTCCGCGACATCGCGCACCTCGAGCGTTGCCTCCAGAAGCGCCTGGGACTCGATATTGCGCCCGTCGATGCGGATGCGATCGGAAAACTCAATGATATACGGGCTCGTGAACAGGCCCGTTCGATAGCCAGCCGCCTGAAGCACGCTGGAAACGTACGCGCACGTGGAGCCTTTGCCATTCGTGCCCGCCACGTGCACGACGCGAAACGAATCCTGCGGATTGCCCAGCTGCTCCATAAGGCTCGCAATGCGCTCGAGCCCCATGCGGCTTTCCTGCCAGCGCGGGGTATTGATGTATGCAACCGGATCGAAACCGGCAAGCTGTTCCTCGGTCATTGAAATCCCAATCGACGCAAAGGCGCGCTACTTCTTGAGCATTTCGCCCAGCTTGGCGAAGTCCTCTTCGAGCGCAGCCTGCTTCTTCCTATCGTAGATGGCGGCAGCCGGGTGGTAGATGGGGAACACCTTGAACCGACCAATCTGCTGAAGCTGCCCATGCAGCTGGGTAATGCCCACCTGGGTTTTCAGGATGTACCTCGTGGCGAAATTGCCCAGCGTAACGATGTACTCGGGGTCGATGGCGCGCGTCTGGTCGCGCAGGAACGGCGTGCACTGCTCGATTTCCTCGGCGCGCGGATTGCGGTTTCCCGGAGGGCGGCACTTCAGCACGTTCGCGATGAACACCTCTTCGCGTGTGAGCCCGGCGATGGCCAGCAGCTTGGAAAGAGACTTGCCAGCAGCGCCCACGAACGGCACGCCCTGAGCGTCTTCGTTCTTGCCGGGGGCTTCCCCGATGATGAGCACGCGCGCGTTGGGGCCGCCATCGCCGAAGACGACATTCGTGCGCCCATCGGCCAGAGGGCATGCATGGCACCCCTCTACCCGCGCACGGATATCGTCGAGCGAAAGCGGCGTATTGCCAGTTGCGGAGCCCATGCGCACCTACACGTACAGGCGCGGGAGCCTGTGGCTGAACGCGATGGCGAGCTCGTGCTCGATAGTGTGCAGCGTATAGGCCATTTCCGTGATGGTGGTTACGGAATCGCCCTGCTGGCCCACGATCGTCACGACGTCGCCGATTTGCGGGTCGAGGCGGCGACGCGTGCCATACGTGCGCATATCGACTTCGAACATGCACTGGTCCATGCAGATGTTGCCCACCTGCGGAACGTAGGTGCCGTCGAGGATGAAATTGGTGCGCCCGGAAAGCGCGCGGTTCAGGCCATCGGCGTATCCCAGCGGCACGGTGCAGATCTTCACGCTGCCCGTGCTGCGGTAATTCAAGCCGTAGCTTACGCCCTCGCTCATGGGAACCTGCTTGCATTCGGTGATGCGCGCGTACACGCTCATGGCGGGCTTCAGGTTCACCGTGCCGCGCGTTTCGGCGCACGGATGGAAGCCGTACAGGGCGATGCCCAGGCGCGCCATGTCGAAGTGCGTCTGAGGATAGCGAAGCAGCGCCGCGGAATTGGCGGCATGCACGGTACCGGGGTCGATGCCGGCAGTGCGCAGCGCCTCGATGGCTTCAGTGAAGCGATGGACCTGAATGGTGAAATCGATGTTTTCGGGCATATCGGCCGTGGCGAAATGAGTGAACGTGCCCACCTGCTCGAGCGCGCGATGGAAGTTCACGGTGCGCTCGAACTCGATGACGTCTTCGGCGCGCACGCCGATGCGGTTCATGCCCGTGTTGATGGCCAGATGGAACGGCGCCTTCATGCCATGGGCGTCGGCCATTTCGGCGTACGCCAGGGCGAATTCCGGCGTGTACACGGCCGGCATGATGCGGTAGCCCAGCAGCAGGGGAATCGACGACGCAGGAGGCTCGGCCAGAAGCAGGATGGGCGCATGGATGCCCGCCTTGCGCAGCTCGACGCCCTCGTCGACAGTGGCAACGGCCAGCTCGTCGGCGCCGCTGTTCAGTGCGGTGCGCGCAACGCGCACGGCGCCATGACCGTAGGCGTCGGCCTTCACGACGGCCATGAGCCTGCAACCGGGCTTCAGACGGCGCTTCGCCTCGACCACGTTGTGGCGAATGGCGGAAAGGTCAATCTCCACCCACGCCCAACGGCGGTCGGACTCGGGCATTTCATCGAGTTTTTCCAGGTCGAAATCGATTACGCCATTCGGGCTGCTGCTTTCAGCCGAACGGGAATACTGGAAGTTGCTCTTCTTCCGATTGAAGCCGGTAAATCCATTCAACGGTTCTTCGTACGCCACGATATGCCTTTCTAACTAGTGCGCATGTAAGTATAGCGCGCAGGCACCGCGAAAAGCGGACCCTCACGTGAGCAACACGCACGGGCAAGCCAGGCGTAGGGGCTGTGCAGGCGGGGAATCCAAACGGTTACGCATCCTGGCCAACCGCAAGCATTATTCCCGCATTTGGATTATGATTGCACGGAAACAAACGCGCGGCTCATGCCGCCAACGAAAGGAAATCCATGTTCGACGGACTCATTTCCCCGAACCGCAACGACGAATGCTGGTGCGGCAGCGGGAAGAAATACAAGAAATGCCACCTGCGCAACGACGAGCGCATGCAGGAGCTCTACGACCAGGGCAATGAAATGCTCTACCGCAGCCTGCTGAAGACCCCCGAGGAAATCGAGGGCATCAAGCACTCGGCCGAGGTGAACGTTGGCTCGCTCGACTACGTGGCCGAACACATCGGGCCAGGCGTTACCACCGCCGAAATCGACAAGTGGGTCTACGACTACTGCATCGAGCACGACGCCATCCCGGCCGACCTCGACTACGAAGGCTTCCCGAAGAGCGTCTGCACGTCCATCAACAGCGTGGTCTGCCACGGCATCCCCTCGGAAGACGACGTGCTGCAAGAAGGCGACATCGTCAACGTCGACATGTCCACCATCCGCAACGGCTACTTCAGCGACTCCTCGCGCATGTTCTGCATCGGCGAGGTGAGCCCCGAACGCAAGCGCCTCGTCGAGGTCACGAAGGCTTCGGTAGAAGCCGGCCTGGCCGCCATCAAGCCCTGGGGGCACCTGGGCGACGTGAGCGCCGCCGTGAACAAGGTCGCCACCGAGGCGGGCTATTCAGTTGTCGCCGAATTCGGCGGACACGGCATTGGCCTGGAATTTCACGAGGACCCGTTCGTGAGCTTCGTGGCCGAAGCCGGCACGGGCCCCATCCTCGTTCCCGGCATGTGCTTCACCATCGAGCCCATGGTGAACATGGGTGGCGCGGCCATCGACATGAACGACCCGAACGGCTGGACGGTGCGCACCGCCGACGGCAGCGACTCCGCCCAATGGGAAGTGCAGGTCGTCATCACCGAAGACGGCTACGAGCTCCTTTCCTGGTAGCGCACGCTTTCCCACCACATCGAACTCCACAGGCGCATTCACGTGAAAGGATTGCCATGCCTGAAATGATTTCACCCGAAGAGGCCCGCGACCTCGTGCTCGCGGGCGTGCATACGCTCGACGTCGAGACGGTCCCCTTGCTGGAAGCCATAGGACGCGTAGCGGCACAGCCCATCACCAGCGACATCGACATCTCGCCGTTCGCGCATTCCGCCATGGACGGCTACGCCCTGCATGCCGCCGAACTGGAAAACGCCTCGGAGGAGAATCCCGTCACGCTGCGAGTAATCGCCGAAGAGGGCGCGGGCAGCGTATTCGAGGGCAACATCGGCGAAGGGGAATGCATCCGCATCATGACGGGGGCTCCGCTTCCCGCCAGCGCCGATGCCGTCGTGAAATACGAGATCGTGGGCGTCGTCGAGGGCGACGGCAAAACGGGCAGCATCGTTTCCTTCACCGCCCCCACCAAGCTGCGCAACAACGTGCGCGAAGCGGGCGAAGAGGCCAAGGCCGGCGAAACGGTAGTGCAGCAGGGCGAAGTCATCACCGCTGCGGGCATCGGGTTCCTCGCGAGCTGCGGCGCCATGGACGTTCCCACCTACCGCCGCCCGCGCGTGGCCGTTATCGCCACGGGCAGCGAGCTCGTTCCGCCCACCGAAACGCCCACGCCCGGCAAGATCCGCAACTCGAACAGCTACGCCATGGCCGCCTGCGTGCAGCAGGCCGGCGGCATCGCCGAGGTCTTCCCCATCGTGGAAGACACGTACGAAGCGCTCGCCGAAGCGGTTCGGAAAGCCACCAAGACCTGCGACTTCGTAATTACCACGGGCGGCGCGGCCAACGGGGACTACGACTTCATCAAGCCCGTCGTGGACAACCTGGGAGACCTGCGCATGACCACGGTGAACATGCGCCCTGGCAAGGCCCAAACCTTCGGCCTCGTGAATGGCGTGCCCGTATTCGGCCTTCCCGGCAACCCGGCTGCTGCATACGTGGGCTTCCACATGCTCATCCGCCCCGCGCTCAGGAAGATGCAGGGCTACACGCACTTCGAGCACACCAAGGTCATGGCGCGCCTCACGCGCGACATGAAGAAGAAGGACCCGCGTCGCATCTACATGCGCTCGACGATCGTGCGCGAAAACGGCGACTACGTGGTCACGCCCGCGAAGAACCAGAGCAGCGGCCTGTTCGGCCCCATCCAGCGCAGCAACTGCATGGCCATCATGCCCGAAGGCCTGGAAAGCAAGCAGGCGGGCGACCCCATCGAATGCCTGCTTTTGGACATCCCCGAGGAGTTGGTGCTGTAATGACGCACGAAAGCCAGTTCGACCCGCAAGCCGCGGCAAGCGCCGCTCACAAGCACGACGTCGCCCACGGCAAGGCGCCGCAGAAGCATATTCCGCGCGTATCCATCGTCACGTGCTCCGACACGCGCACGATCGAGGAAGACACCGCCGGCGCCGCGCTGGCGGGACTCGTGGAAGCCGAAGGCTGGCAGGTGGCGAGCCACGTGGTTGTTCCCGACGACCGCGAGGCGATTGGCCAGGCCATCGTGCACGCCACCGACGAGCTGAACGCAGACATCGTTCTCACCTGCGGCGGAAGCGGCCTCTCGCTGCGCGACGTGACCCCCGAGGCCACGGCCGACGTGTGCGACCGCTACGTGCCCGGCATCGTGGAGGCCATGCGCGCGCATAGCATCGCCATCACGCCACATGCCATGCTCTCGCGCGCCGTATGCATGCAACGCGGCCGCCATCTGGTGGTGAACCTGCCCGGCAGCGAAAAGGCCGCCCGCGAGAATTGGGATGGCATCAAAGCCGCCCTGCCCCACGCCGTATCCATGATGGCGGGCGAAGGGCACTAGGTCATTCAGCATATCGATTGCCTGGCGGCTGGGATGCAATGTGCTCCCAGCCGCTTTTCTTTCGCGCCGTATGGGCATTTTCCCATTCGGGATAATTCTGGCGCATGTACATACTATTTTCCCAAATGGGAAATTTGTGACAGGTATAACAAAATTTTTCCCAAATGGGAATAATTTACCAATCCTGCTATAATTTTCCCAATTGGGATATTTTCGAAACCCAGAACCCGAGAGTCGAAAAGAAGGCATGCAATGGAGTTCGTCCTGCCCACCAAACCACGTAACGTCGACGGCAAACTCCGCGACGCACAGGACCTGGGCGCAATCATTAGAAAGCGCCGCAAGAAAATAGGCCTTACGCAGGGCGAGCTTGCCGCCGCATGCCACTGCTCCGTGCGCTTCATCAGCGAGCTCGAACGTGGTGAAGCCGGAGGAAACATAAAGCAGGTCATCCGCGTGTGCAAGGAAATTGGCATTGACCTCTTTGCGAAAGTAAGGGGCGAGTGATGAAGCTTGCCGTGTATCGAGACAAAGAAGACGGGAAAGAGCTGGTCGGATGCATTGTTTTCGAACGAGGCGCGTACTCGCGTTTTGAATACGACGCATCATACGCTACGAAGGCACGCGAAAGAGGAGAAATCGGCATTTCCGAGCGCCTCCCCCTCTCCGGCAAACCCTACGAAGACATCGAGATAGCGCCTTTCTTCCAGGGGCTACTGCCCGAAGGAGAGGTCCTCGCCAACCTCGCAAGCGCATACCAAGTTGCGAGAAACGATTACCTCACGTTGCTCGAAAAGCTCGGCTGCGAAAGCATCGGGGCGCTCACGTTCATTGCCGAGACAGCGGACACAAGCAATTACACACCCGGCTATCAACCCGTCACTGAGCATGTCACCTCCGAAGCCTCGGAAGACCCCATACGTTTCGCCACCACCGTAGCGAGCGAAACGCGCCTGTCGCTTGCTGGCGCGCAGTCGAAAGTCGCATGGTACCTGCCCGAGGGCCTCAACCCCAACGAAGCGGAAACGGACGATTGGCTCGTCCCGAAAGGCACGGCACCATCAACTCACATCGTCAAGATCTCGCGCAGCGGCGAAGAAGAGCTCGCCCTGAACGAGTTGGCCTGCTCTATTCTTTCAACATCGTGCGGAATAGAAACGGCCGAGGTAAGTCTTCTCCCCGGCATCCCCGGCGCCATCGCCGTGAGGCGATACGACAGAGAATGGATCGAAGAAGGCCGTCTACTGCGACTCCACCAGGAGGACCTCTGCCAGGCACTTGGGCTTCCGCCCATATACAAATACCAGCCCGAAGGCGTTGACGCGGATTACATCATGCACGCTTCCGACCTCCTACGGGACACGGTCGAGCAACCCGTTGAAGACGCAATCGAATTCGCGAAACGGCTGGCATTCAATTATGCAGTGGGCAATGCAGATGCGCACCTGAAGAACAGCTCGCTGCTATACGATCGGGAATGGAAAAAGAGGCGACTGGCACCGATGTACGACGTCACGTGCATCCCGCTCAGCGGTTACTCGACGCAAATGCCCTTCGATTTCGGGGCGCATCGCGCCATGGACGACATCGACGAGCGGGACATCATATCCATTGCGCTTGACGCCGACGTAAGCCTGGCGGCCTTCGACCGTGCCATCGAAAGCATCATCAAGGGTTTCGAAACGCCCGCAGTCGAGGGAGCAGACGAAGACACGCAGCGTATGCTAGCGCGCATCATCGAGAACTCGGCACCGAGGCTAACGACACTGAAACGCTATCTGAATAGATAACGAAAGCAAAACCATCGCTTGCTGCATGCATCGCCTGAAGACAATGACGATGGGCCGGACTACGTCTCCAATCCGCTATCGATAGCATCCGCAAGCGCCCTCAAATGACGGGCCGCAGCTTTCGCGTCGCGCAATACGTATGCAGTATGCTCTGGAGCCCCTCCCCGACTCATCGGGACAAGAACGCCCACCGTATCATCCGAAAGAGAATCAAAAGCCATGACCAGCTCATCAAGAGAGGGCGACACGCTATGTCCCCGAAGGAGCAACAGAAGATCGCGAGGCGAAAGACCACCTAGCTCACCCTGACTCTTCCGAAACTCAGCAACGACGGCAGAAATAATCTCAAGCTTTCTCTGCTTCTCGGTGATAATATCGCTCAGCTCGGACTGGCCGCCAGGAGCCTTAAAAACGCAAGCGAGTTCTTCTCTCGACAATCCAACCGCAGCAAACGAACGAGCGATATCTCCCAGCTCAGCAACATTAACCAACGCAAAAGACATCTTACGAGCGTGAGATTTTATAGTATCCCCGCTAAAATTAGGGCCAACGATAGCCACATATTCGGCGTTGTTTTTCTCTTTGTGAGTGCTGATTGCAACGTCGCTAACATCGGTATGGGAGACGTTTCCGCTCGATTTAGACTTCGCATCAATTATCGCCGTTATGACCTGGCCCGACCGATCCTCCCACCGAACAACAACGTCAGTATTGCCCGACCCGCCAATTCTTTTCGCGTCAAACCCCATAAAGCAGAACAACTCTGCGATATTCTCTTCGAATGCCACGCCGGACTGTTTTCCTTCAGCCATCGGGTCGACAGACGACCTCGCAAGCTTATCAATAAGACGCTCGACGGAAAGAACTGAGTTAGATACATCACATTCGGGCTCCTCTTCATCGCACACAGGCAGGACAATATCCGCTTCCACTTTATGAGAATCATAGAGCGGAAGCTGCTCGGCAAGCCTTAGCCCTGTTGCCGTCGCTTTGAGATGCAAATACGAAGGCTCTTCGAGAAGCCCCGCTTCAAGCAAGAACCCGGCAATCCAGCGTGCCTTGTCGATATTTATCCCATGCTCCTTCGCGATCTCATACAAATCATTACGGATGGTATCCTCTCGCGCCGCAACAATCATTTCGCCAACGAAACGCATATGCACATGCAGGATACGAATGAAATCCAAATCGTTACCCGTTTCAACCCAAGCCATCGCCGCCGGGGTTGCGAGGTACACCCCTCTTCCGACCTCTTCGATTAAGCCGGCAACTTTCAAGAAAGGCATCATCGATTCGATACTGCTTTTCTTTATTCCAAATTCGCTGCCGACGAGGTCGAACAGATCATCCCTCGTTATTCTTCTGAGGCAAATTGGGTAATGACCCTCAAATTGTCAATTCGATTAGGGCTCGGAACCCAGATATTGTACGAGCTTCTCTGTTCGTGCAGTTCGGGAGTGTCCGCCAGACGGCTGACAAGGGTGGCAATTTCCTCAGGGGGATCTTGGATCTCCGCATCGCTGGATAGCGGTTCCGCATTCATAAGCCCCAACACATCGGGCGGCATCAAGTTCCATTCCCCCAAAGCCCTAATGCCCGATTCGCTAGCAATCCAAGCATGAGACCCGTGCGGCTCAATAAGCCCAAGCACCTCAAGCCAATCCGCTCTCTTCCTCACTCTGGAAAGGTTTTTCCAATCTAGGCCATATTGACCGCATAGCGCATCCTTTGCCTCTTCAATCGTCATCGGCTTAGACGCAAACAGGTTCAATAGCTCGCCAAAGAAGCGGTATCGGTCCTGGATTAAATTGGCCAAAGCGATCTCAGTAGGCCGCTTCTGAAACGCAATACCCAAATCAGACAGTCGGAGCAATCCGCCTTTATTTTCGGCAAGTCCAACGCCCCTCAAAAAGCCAGAGTATTCCCTCCACTGCCGAACACTTGGCATACCGTCAACCTCGGGGAAGCATCTAATTCACAGCCGTTTTCTTCGTGCAATTGGTCCACAAGACCCTGAACCATAGGGAACCAGCTAAGCTTTCCTCCGCGAAGGTCGGGAATCGACCAGCCCTTTTTCCTCCACTCATTGATAAGCCGCTGAGTCTCATGCATCATTTTTCACTCCAAACGATGGCCAGCCAAGATAGCCTAATTACAGTTGAAGTATAGCGCAGCCACTATCGGAGGACTTTCTGCGGGTAGGCAAAACGAATGACCTGAAGCTATTCCAGGAATGCGCCCGTCTGACGGTTCCAAAGGCTGGCATACGTGCCGCCGGCGGCGATGAGCTCGTCGTGCGGGCCATCTTCCACGATGCGCCCGCGCTCGAGCACCACGATGCGGTCGAGGCTTGCCACCGTGGACAGGCGATGCGCGACGACAATCGCCGTGCGCCCGGCCATAAGCGTTTCCAGGGCATCCTGCACCGCAGCTTCGCTTTCGCTATCGAGCGCACTCGTGGCCTCGTCGAGCACCAGAATGGGGCAGTCGGCCAGAATGGCGCGCGCGATGGCGATACGCTGGCGCTGTCCGCCCGAAAGCTTCACGCCGCGCTCGCCCGTAACGGTATCGAAGCCCTGCGGCAGACGCTCGATGAAGTCGAGCGCGTTCGCGCGACGCGCCGCCTCGCGGATCTCCTCCATCGTGGCATTGGGGCGCCCGTATGCGATATTTTCCGCTACGCTGCGGTGGAACAGCAGCGATTCCTGCGGTACATAGGCAATCTGCCTGCGCAGACTCTGCTGCGTCGTGCATGCCACGTTCTGCCCGTCCACGAGGATGCGCCCCTCCTGGATGTCGGAAAGACGTAACAGGAGCTTGGTGAGCGTCGTCTTGCCTGCACCGCTCACGCCCACCAGGCCAACGCGCTGACCAGGCTCGATATGCAGCTCGAACTGATCAAACACCTGCGTGCGCACGCCGCCGTCGTCGTAGAAGAAGTCGATGCCCTCGAAATCGATGGCGCCTTCCGTAACCTCGAGCGGCTTGGCATCGGGCACGTCATCCACCAGGCGCGGCTCGTCGAGCACGGCCGTCATGCCGCTCGCATCGCCCAGGGCGCGGTTCAGGCGCTGCAGGCCCGTGTTGATGAAGTTGAACTGGTTCGTCACGGTGTTGGTGTACGTGAACATCATGACGAGCGTGCCCGCGGAAATGCCGAACCAGGCGTTACCGCCCGCGATGAACACGGTTACCACGCTCATGATGACCACGGTAATGCCCGCCGTGATGATGCCGCGCATCATCGAGGAACGCATGCGCTTGCTGTCGCGCGCCTTCACTTCGCGGTTGAAGCGGTCGAACAGCCCGCGTTCGTATTCCTCGCGACCGTACGTCTTCACGGCCAGGATGTTGGCAACCGAGTCGGACAGCTCGCCAGAGAGCTGGTTCTGCGCGCCAGCCGCTTCCTCGTTCAGGTGCAGAATGCGCTTGTACATGTAGTAGGAGATGAGCGCGTACGCCACGAGCAGCACCATGAGGATGACCACGTACAGCGGGACGCGCGGAATAAGGATGACGCAGGTCATCACGACCGAGATGATAACGGGCATGAACGGGAAGACCAGCGCTTCCAGCAGCTGGTTATACGCGTTCATGAACTTGGTGGTCTGCGAGACGAGCGTGCCGCCAAAGCGGTTCGAATGGAACGACATGCTCTGATGGCACAGCGTGTCGAAGCTCACGGTGGCCAAGTCGTAGCTCACCGCGATTTCCAGCTTCCATAGCGCGTAGTCCTGGAGCTTGCTGCACCCCTGCCCCACGAGGTTCACGAGGATGAGAGCCAGCACATACGGGCCGAACACGGGAACGAGCAGGTCGGCGGTAACGCCACCCTCGCTCACGCGGTCGACGATGAGGCTCATGAGGTAGGGGTTCCCGTATGAAAGCAGTGCATGGAACCCAATGGTGGTGAGGACGAGCGCGAAGAAATACCCCTTGTGCTTGCGCGTTGCAAGCCAGTAGTAATGAAGTGTTCGCCTCGTAAGCGATTTCGTTCGAGTCATATACATACCCTTCCCATTGAATTTTTCAAGCCAACGATACAACCCGTAAACGGAGATTCTAGGAATGGGACGCTAATGGCATCAAAAGGTAACGCCCGGGTAAGGAACGCGAGACGGACCAGCAGGGCGATTTGGCGCGCTACGCGCGCTTCGGGGCGACGCTTATGGTAGGCTGCTTAACGTCATTCAAGCAGTAAGGGAAAAGATGGCAACCACTAGGAAACCCCAAGAAAACGCACCCGCATTGCGCCGCGACAGCTTCCGCTCACGCGGGGGCTTCATCCTCGCCTGCATCGGCTCGGCCGTGGGCATGGGAAATATCTGGCTCTTCCCCACGCGCGTTTCCGCATACGGCGGCGGAACGTTCCTCATTCCCTATCTCATCTTCGTCGTGCTCATCGCCTCGACGGGCGTTATGGGCGAAATGGCCTTCGGGCGCGCCACGCATAGCGGCCCTGCAGGCGCATTCGGCCAAGCGTTCCGCAAGCGCTTCGGCGAATCGGGAGAACGAGCAGGCCGCGCGCTCGGCCTCTTCCCCGTCGTCTCGTCGCTGGCCATGGCCATTGGCTACTCCGTTGTGGTTGGCTGGATTCTGTTCTACGCCATTTCCTCCATCACGGGCGGCATGACGGGCATGCAGGGCGCCGAAGAGTACGCGGGGCTGTTCGAATCGGTTGCCAGCGACAACGCGTTGTGGCAGGTCGCTGCGCTCGTCATCGCGTTCGCCATCGTCTCGTTCGGCATCGGCCGCGGCATCGAAGCAGCCAACAAGGTCATGATGCCCCTGTTCTTCCTGCTGTTCATAGCGCTGGCTATCTATGCTGCCATGCAGCCGGGCTCGGCCGACGGCTACGCATATCTGTTCACGCTCGACCCAGCGGGCCTCGCCGACCCCATGGTGTGGGTGTTCGCTCTGGGCCAGGCGTTCTTCAGCCTGTCCGTAGCCGGCAGCGGCACGCTCATCTACGGCTCGTACCTCAGCGACGAGGAAGACATTCCCAACAGCGCCAAATACGTGGCCATCTTCGACACGCTTGCGGCCATCCTCGCCTCGCTCGTCATCATCCCGGCCATGGCGTCGGCTGGTCAGAAGCTCTCCTCGGGCGGCCCCGGCCTGCTGTTCATCTACCTGCCCACCCTATTCGCCGACATGCCCATGGGCAACATCGTGATGATTGCCTTCTTCGTTGCCGTGCTGTTCGGCGGCCTAAGCTCGCTCATCAACCTATACGAGGCACCCATCGCAACCCTACAGGAGCGCTTCAAGTTGAAGCGCCCGACGGCATGCCTCATCATCGCCGCAATCGGCCTGGTAGTGAGCCTCGCCATCCAGCAGATTGTCTCCCCATGGATGGACGTCTGCTCCGTGTATCTGTGCCCCATCGGCGCAGCCATGGCGGGTATCCTGTTCTTCTGGATGATGGGCGACGACTTCGTGAAGGAGCAGCTGAACAAGGGGCGCAAGAAGATGCTTTCGCCTGCGTTCTACACATTGGGCAAATACGTCTACTGCTTCGTGACGCTGTTCGTGCTCATCGCCGGCTCCATTCTGGGCGGCATCGGCTAAGCACGCTTCCCTCCGCACGCAAATCAATCATTAGGCAACACACGCGGCGGCTATGCGACGAGCATGCGGCCGCGTGCTAGCATGTGCGCGCAGACTATCGGAAGGAAGGCCTATGAACGACCACAAACTCACGTACCGCCGCAATCTAGGGCAGACGCTCATCAAGAAATTCGCGCGCCGCGGCATGGACGCCGTCTACTGCGACACCGCCGCCGAGGCAAAGCAGGCGGTGCTCGACCTCATGCCCGCAGGTTCGTCCGTCACCTGGGGTGGCTCGATGTCCGTCGAGGAAGCGGGCATTCTCGACGCCGTGCGTGAAAGCGACTTCGACGTCATCGACCGCTCGCAGAAGGAGCCGGGCGAAGACCCGCGCATCATGCTGAGCAAGCAGATGATGGCCGACTACTTCCTCATGAGCACCAACGCGTTCACGCGCGACGGCGAGCTGGTGAACATCGACGGCATGGGCACGCGCCTCTGCTTCCTGGTTGCAGGCCCCGCACACGTTATCGTGGTGGCGAGCCTGAACAAGATGGCGCGCGACGTGCCCTCCGCCATTCAGCGCATTCACGACCACGCCACCCCGCCGAATTGCGTGCGCCTGGGCTTGAAAACGCCCTGCGCCGCCACGGGCGTATGCGGCGACTGCCATGGCGCATCGACGATCTGCTGCCAGGAGGTCATCACGCGTCATAGCATGGAACCGCACCGCATCACCGTGGTGCTCGTTGGCGAGGAGCTGGGCTACTAATTAGCCAAACGCCAGATGCGCACCTGCGCAAACCCCGACACACGCAGAACGACCCGCTCATATGAGCGGGTCGTTCGCGTTCAGGCTATAACGGGGCGCTATGGAAGCTTAGTCTTCCTTGGAGCCCTTCTTGCCACGGGCAAGGGCGCATGCGCTAACGGCACCGGAAAGGGCAACGAGCGCGATGACATTGGGGATAACCATCAGCTGGTTGAACATGTCGGCCAGCTCCCACACGAGGTCGTTAGAAAGAATGGAACCCAGGAAGATGAAGACCAGGGCGATAACCAGGAACGGGATGACGCCCTTCTTGCCGAAGAGGTATTCCACGTTCAGGCGAGCGAACAGGTTCCAGGACAGAATCGTGGAGAACGCGAAGAAGAGCAGGCAGATTGCCACGAACGCGTTGCCGATGCCCGAGCCGAAGAACGTGCTGAATGCAGCCTGGGCCATGTTGGTCTTGTCGAGGCCAACGAGTGCGGCGACGTCGGCGGGGTCGCTGCCCGCAGCGGCGGAAGCGAATGCCTGAGCAAGCGCGCCGTCGCCCACGTACAGGGTGCTGATGACAACCAGGGCCGTCATGCTCACGACGATGATGGTGTCGACGAACACGCCAACCATAGCCACAACGCCCTGCTCGTGCGGATCGTTCACGTTAGCCATCGCGTGAGCGTGGGGCGTGGAGCCCATACCAGCTTCGTTGCTGAACAGGCCGCGCTTAGCGCCCTGAGACAGCGCTGCGATGATGCCAAAGGTAACGCCGCCCATGCTGGCCTGGGGATTGAATGCGCATTCGAAGATGAGCTGGAACGCGGGGATGATGTTGCCCGCATTCATGATGAGCACGATCAGGCCGCCCAGCAGGTAGAGCACGGCCATGATGGGCACGAGCTTTTCCGTAACGGAAGCGATGCGGGAAAGGCCGCCGATGAGGATGACGCCGGCGATGACGACGATAACGACGCCAACAACCCAGGTGGGGATGGCGAACGCGGTGCTCATCGTGCTGGCGATGGAGTTCGACTGAACCATGGAGCCCATGAAGCCGAGTGCCAGGATGATGGCCACGGCGAAGAAGCCAGCGAGGATCTTGCCACCCTGGCCCTTGAAAGCCGTGGTGATGTAGTACGCGGGACCGCCATGCACGGTGCCGTCTTCATCGACCCTGCGGGTCTTCTGGGCGAGCACGGCCTCGGCGTAGTTGGTGGCCATGCCCAGCAGGGCGATGATCCACATCCAGAAGATGGCGCCCGGGCCGCCGATGAGGATGGCGCCGCATGCGCCAACGATGTTGCCCGTGCCTACCTGGGCGGCAATGGCAGTGGCAAGCGCCTGGAAAGAGCTGATACCGCTCTTGGCCTTACCGCCACGCAGGCTGAAACCGCCGAAGAGGCGACGCCAGCCCTCGCCAAAGCAGCGGAACTGCACGGCGTGCGTCTTCACGGTGAAGAACAGACCCGCGCCGATGAGCATGATGATAAGGATGTAGTTCGACAGATACGAATTGATCGTTTCCACGATTGGGAGCAACACGGCTTCCATAAGACGCTAACCTTCTTTCTTTCGCGACACCTTGCGCCATCGAGAAGGTCCTTATGTGCACCGAAGTAGCGGTTGGGGAGTGCCCGCAACCGCCATCTTTGTGTACGCTCTGTCCGTTTGCCTGAGAGATTGAGCCGTTTCCAGCCTTGCACCTTCGGCACTCATAAAGAGATTCTCCAGAGTTTCCTCGACCTTCGGTTTCTTGCGATTCCAAAGGCTTCACCGGAAAGATGGTGAGCACAATATAGACTATCGTGGACTAAAGCACAACGAGATTTTTAGAAAATAAGGAAAGCCTGACAATACCAGGCATAATCGCAGGTAAACAGTTCTTGAACAGAATAATCCCTGCGTTTGCGGCCTCCATTTGAATCGCGTAATATGTTACTCCCGTGGTGTTATTAGGAGGTCGCATGAAGCGCTGGCGCAATCGCATCGCTGCCGCAAGCTTCGTGCTGGCCGTATTCGTTGGCGGCACGGCCATCGCGCATTTCGCGATAGGCTCCAGCACGCCCGTCGCACTCCCCGACCCCACGCCCATGGCGCTCATTTCCGAAAGCGCATTATCGGAACGGGCTGAGGGCGAACCACAGCTTTCCAACCTGGAGGACAAACCCGCCGAGCAGCTCACCGCAAGTGATGAGCCCAACGGGGCAAACGAAACGGAGCCCTCGGCGCATACCACGTACGAGACCACGACCGAAGATGGCATCGCGCAAGAGCATCAAACGCAAACCGTACTCGTGCGCATTGGGGAAACGGATATCGAAGACCTCTTGGACGGCCTCTCCGACCTTGGATTGTTCGATATGTCAAGCCTTTCGGAAGCGCTTGACGCAGCCATTGGAGGCTGGGCGGCACTACCGCTTTCCAATGGCGTCTCGGTTCCCGAGGCAATTGACGCGCTCAATAGCACGCAGAGCGTTGCGCACGCGCAGCCAAACTACGTCTACCACCTGGCGGATAACGCAACCCCCGAAAGCCTGATCGAGGGAGAGCCAAGCAACCTGCCCACCATCGCGGAGGGCGGCAACTCCTACGACACGAACGAATACTATGCGTTCGTGAACGACCCGCAAGCTAACAACCAGATGCTCATCTTGACCGAACACGCACGCGAAGCATATGAATACACGCATGACGAAAACGGCAATCCCACGAAATGGAGCGCCAGCGACGCGCGTCCCGCCATTGCCGTGCTCGACACGGGATGCGACATCGCCCACGAAGACCTTGCCGAAAACGTCATCGACTTCTACGACGCCGTTGAACGAGCAAAACCCGCACGCTCCGATTTCAGCGACATCGACTATCACGGAACGCACGTATGCGGCATTGCCGCAGCCGGCACGAACAACAATGTGGGCATCGTGGGCATATCGTTCGATGCGAAGCTCGTACCCGTAAGGGTATTCAAACGCATCAACGGCTCCGTCCTTGCCGATTCGCTCGATATCCTAGCTGGCTACGAATACGTTCTCACGCGCGCAAGCGAAGACAACATCCGCGTAGTGAATCTGAGCCTTGGATCCACCACCGAGACAGCCGATGCCGATGACAAAGCCTTGCTTGACGCAATCGAACGGGCAAGCAAGGCAAACATCCTAACGGTCATTTCCGCAGGTAACGACGCCGATATCATGAACGGCGCCTATAGCGACTTCCCCTGCGACTTTGCACCAAGTGCCATAGGCGTCATAGACTGCGCCGTCACGGGCGTCCAAGAAGACGACGAGGGGCCATACGACACGCTTGGCCTATCGCTTTCGCTTTCCCGAGCCAGTTACTCAAACTACAACATGGCGGGCACCGTTAACAAACAACTCTCCGCGTTGGGCGACGACGTGCTAAGCACCACGCCGGGCAACCGCTATCGTCGCCTGAACGGAACGTCTATGGCCGCGCCATGCGTTTCCGGCGTAGCGGCTCTTGCGCTTTCCGTTAACCCAAATCTGAACGTTAACCAGCTTAAAAGCGTACTCTATTCCAGCGCCAACGATATCGCGCCCAGCGAGCGCAACACCGACCCCGTTACCATTGGATACGACGCATATACGGGATTCGGAAACGTCGATGCAAACGGCGTCGTGCGGAACGCATTCAGCTTCATTGACGGGCCCTCGATGCTCGCGACCGGCGACAGTGCACATCTTTCGGCGCTTGCCCCCAACGAGAGCGGCGCGTACGCATGGTCGAGCACCGCTCCAAACGTAGTCTCCGTAAGCGACGGCGGAGAAATACGCGCCCTAGCTGCTGGTGATGCAATCGTTTTCGCCACAAGCACCACAACGGGAAACACGCTCGCAACCGTGATCAGCGTCGAAGACCCCGCCTCGCATACAGCAGAAGAGCCACTGCCGCCGAGCGTCGGCCCTCCCTCCACTACAACCCAGCCCATGTTCCGCTTGTACAATCCAAATTCAGGAGAGCATTTCTACACAGCCGTCGAACAGGAGCGAGATCATTTGAAAAGCCTGGGATGGCGCTATGAAGGAATTGGGTGGGCCGCTCCTCTCGAGGGAGATGACGTATACCGCCTATACAATCCCAACGGCGGAGACCACCATTACACGATTTCAGCAAAGGAACGCGACTGGCTAAAACGCCTAGGATGGATCTACGAAGGCATAGGATGGCGGTCGAGCACCCTCGAGACCGTTGCCATTTACCGCGAATACAATCCAAACGCCCGTTCCGGCGCGCACAACTACACTTCATCGCTGAGCGAGCATTCATACCTGGCAAGCATTGGCTGGCATGACGAGGGAATTTGCTGGTACGGCGCATAGCCTGTATCCTTCGCCATCGAAATCGAGTGATATAATGCCCGTAAAACACGATTGACCTGGGAAGAGACGAGGTTGCTATGCCCACCAGAGATCAACGCCAGCAAGAAGCAGCCAAGCACATAGCATTCGTGAAGACGGTCTTCGGCAGCGAGACGAAGGGAAGCATCGCCAACGCCGTGGTGTACGAAGACGGCGAAGGACGCGAGCTGCCCATCCCCGATGCGGCATTCGAGCAAACGACCACGCGCGTGAGCGGGGCATTCCCCGCCACCGTCGTATTCGATTCGCAAAGCAAGACGGGCGTGGTCGATGCCTGCTCGTTCACGCGCCCCGGCGGAAATTACGAAGACGGCGCATTCGGCCCGGAGCAGGCTCTTTGCTCCGACAGCAACCTCTATCCCGTGCTGCAGGGCTGCAAGAAAACGTTCTTCGATGCCAACCGCGGCTTTGAATGCAGCATGCTCTTCACCGACCGCGCGCTCTTCCTGCCCGACGTGATGTTCGTGCGCAACGGCACCATGAATAAGGCCTCGGTCATTGCCATCGCGGCACCCAACCGCACACGCGCGCTGGAGAATCACCGCTCCGAGCGTGAATGCGATTCGAACCTGGCCAACCGCATCGAAGCTCAGCTGCGCATCGCCGCAGCTAACGGCGTTGAAACCCTGATATGCGGGGCTTTCGGCTGCGGCTCGTACGGCAACGATCCCACGTCCGTCGCGCAAGCCTACCGCACGTGGATCGACGCGCATCCTGGCGTGTTCAAGGAAGTCGTATTTGCCGTGCCGCGCTCGGCGCGCGAAGCGTTCGAAAGCGTTTTCGAGAGCACGCGCCCCGCACAGGAGGCGGCGCCCACGCCAACCGAAGACGACGAGCGCGACGACGAAGATTGGCGCAACGTGGAGCTCCCCGAAGGGGTTACGCTGCGATAGGAATCGAACCGCCCGGGCAACCGCTCGGGCGTTTTTTACTTACCGCTATCCTTCCTGGCCAGATGCAGATTCCGGCAGCGCGGATGCGCCACCCGGAAGCCCAAATGACACATGGGGAACGGCACCCGTCCACTCGCACACGCGCTCGACCATGCCCGGCACATCGAGCACGCCATAGGCAAAGCCCTTCCGAATGAGCTCGTCGGGAACGAACGTGTCGTACTTCTCGAACACGGGTACTTCCCCCTCGTAGAGAAGCTCCATCGGGGAAAAGCCCGCGGACACGCGCTCGCCCAGCACACGCCAGAAATCCTCCTCGCTTGCATCCATGCGGAACTGCAGGAAATACGGACGCGAAGAATCGAGCCCCTTCAAGTGCAGCTCATCGGCGCAGATGCGCTTCAGGAAGCGCTCGAGCGCAAGGAACGCGTAGCTTCCCAACCAGGGGAAAAGCCCCCACATGTTGCCGCCCAGGTTGATGAGCGGACGCTGAAGCATGCCCGACGCATGAGCCGTGGCACGCGCCTGATGCAAGCGGGCAAGGGCATTGCCCATCACGTACGGATAGGCAGCATCCTCCGCCAGCACGCGGCGCATGCGTTCGAGAATGTGCGTGTGAATGTCGCCCGGGCACTCCCCAAAATACGCGGGCACCTGGCCCTTCACGAGCGTGCAGTACACGAGGTGACGATGGTGGTCGACTTCCTCCACCAGCCATGTGCGGCCCGCGATGGCGATTTTCTCGCCCATGGGAGGCGGCTGCACGATGGTGCCCAGCTCCTGCGATTCGCTGCGCACCGTGTACTCCTCGCTCTCCTGGAACACGCCGTAGAAACGGAAGTTGTTCACCACGCGCTCGCCAGCAAGCCCCACGATAAGGCCGCCAAGCTCGGTGACCTGAATCTGCTCGGTTTCCACGAGATGACGCAGCAGAACGCGGTAATCATCAGCGGAAACACTGCGAAAGGGCGAGAGCGTGAGCACGCGCCCCGCAAGTTCGGCGGGCGTCATTTCGCCACCCGACGCGAGCGTGGAAAGCGTTTGATGGTAGAGCAGGCTGAACGGCAGCGCATGCGGCCGCGGAGGCTCTACCCAACGCTCTTCCAAATACAGCTGCACGAGCGCAATGCCCTGCAGAAGCTTCCAGGGAATGGTTTCGCCCAGGAGCGCGCGAGGCTCAGGACGGTCTTCGCGCATGACGAACCACATTTCGCTTGGCTGGCCGCGGCGGCCCGTACGCCCCATACGCTGCAGAAACGCCGACACGGTGAACGGCGCATCGATTTGGAACGCGCGCTCAAGGCGACCGATGTCGATGCCTAGCTCGAGCGTTGCCGTGGTGACGGTAGTGAGCTGAAGGCTTTCGTCGCGCATGGCGTCTTCGGCCGTTTCGCGATACGACGTGGATAGGTTGCCATGATGGATAAGGAAGCGGTCGGGCTCGCCCTTCACCTCGCAATACGAACGCAAGGTAGTGGTTACCGCCTCGGCTTCCTCGCGGGAGTTCGCAAACACCAGGCACTTGCGCCCGCGCGTATGCTCGAACACGTAGCCGATACCCGGGTCGGCCGCAGCGGGCGCTTCGTCGGAAGGCGCCTCGAACACGTACGCGCCGCCCGAGCCCGCACTGCCCGAAGAGAGGACTAGCTCCCCCGCCGCTGCAGAAGGCAGGTCGATATCGACCGCGGGCGCCATCTGCACGTCGCCGGGAAACTCGACGTCATCGAGCGCCTGACGGTCGCTCGTGTAGAAATGCTCCATGGAAAGGCGCCAGCGTTGCCCGCGGGCGTCGATGCGCGGCACCACCGTATCGCGGCCTGAACCGGCGGCCAGAAAGCGCCCAGCTTGTTCAAGATCGCCCACCGTAGCGGAAAGGCCAATGCGCCTAGGCTGCACGCCCGCGGTACGCGACAAGCGCTCCACCAGGCACATCGTCTGCCCACCGCGATCGCCACGCATGAGCGAATGGATTTCGTCGATTACCACGAAGCGCACGTCGCCAAACAGATGCGGAATGGCATTGTGCTTATGCAGCAGCAGCGACTCCAGCGATTCGGGCGTAATCTGCAGAACGCCACTGGGATTCTTCAGGAGCTTCGCCTTACGCGAGCTCGACACGTCGCCATGCCAGCGCCACACGGGAATGCCCGCTTCCTCGCAGAGCTCGTTCAAACGACCAAACTGGTCGTTGATGAGGGCCTTCAGCGGCGCGATGTAGATGATGCCCACCGAGGTGGACGGTTGTTCCTCTAGCAGCGTGAGCATGGGAAAGAACGCAGCCTCGGTTTTACCCGACGCGGTAGACGCAGCCAACAAGACGTTCTTGTCGCTGTTGAAAATGGCATCGGCAGCGGCAACCTGCACGCCACGCAGAGAATCCCAGCCGTTGCGGTAGATGAAATCCTGGATGAAGGGCGCGTACCGCGCGAACGCATCCATGGCTACAAGCTGAATTCCGCGAAATCACGCGCCGTGCGCTCGTTGGAAGGAGCCGAGACACCCGACGCAGCACCCGCAACAGGTTCGCCAGCAGAGCCCGTAGGCAAGCCATCGGCCTCCATGAGCGCTTGCAGCGTCATGCCCTCGTTCTGATGCAGGATATCGAGGAGCTCGACGAAATCGCGAATGACCTCGCGCGGCGTGATATGCGTATGAGCACCCACGCGCTCGAATTCCGTCTTGATGAAGAGCGCCAGGTCTTCGTCGGAAAGCGTGGGCTCGTAGCCGAACAGCCCCGCATGAATATCCTGCAGGCGGCCGGCGAGCACCAGCAGTTCCTCGTACGACAGAGGCACCAGCTGAATGACGGGCGCGAGCATGTCCTTATACTGCGCGCCTGCAAAACGCCCCTCCGACAGACGACTGCGCAGCGCCTCGTAGCTATACACGCCACGGCGGCGATCCTCCACCGCCTGGGGCGTGCCACCCATGATAATGCCCAGGTAGCGCGCCTTGCCCTGCAGCGTGTCGTTGTACATGGTGAGAATCTTCTCGTAGTTGTACTGACGCGAAATGGCGTTGGGAATCTTGTAGATGTTCACCAGCTCGTCGATGAGCACGAGCATGCCCGCATACCCCGCCTGCTTCAAGAAGCAGGCGAACAGCTTGACGTACTCGTACCAGTCGTCGTCGGTAATGCAAATGCCCACGCCCAGCTCGCGGCGTGCTTCCGTCTTGTTGGCGTATTCGCCGCGGAACCACTTCACCACGCGCGCCTTCGTTTCGTCGTCGTCTTCCACATACGAGCGGTAGTAGAGCGTGAGGAGCTGCGCGAAATCGAAGCCGTGCACCATTTCCGAAAGGACACCCACTGCCTCGTGAATGCGCGCTTCCACGGCAGCGGAAAATTCCGGCGAGCCCACGGCATGCGACGATTCCGCGGCGACGGAGCTTTGCACGCCCGAGATCCAGCGATCGAGAATGAGCGTAAGCGCACCGCCTTCGGGGCGCGTTTTCGTGGACATGTTCCTGATGAGCTCTTTGTACGTGGCGAGCCCCTGGCCCTGCCCGCCATGCAGGCGACGTTCGGGGGAAAGGTCGGCATCGACCACGACGAAGTTGCGGTCCATCGCGTACGTGCGAATGGTTTGCAGAAGGAAGCTCTTGCCGCTGCCGTATTTGCCCACGACGAAGCGGAACGTGGCCCCGCCATCCTGAATGATTTCCACATCGTGCAGCAGAGCGTCGATTTCGGCATCGCGCCCCACCGCAATGTATGGCAGGCCCACGCGCGGCACGACGCCGCCCTTCAGCGCGTTGATGATGGTGTTGGCAATGCGCTTGGGCGCCTTCTTCATACCGAGCAATCCTTCCGAACAAGTGTTCTAGTTTTCTGCATCATAGCACGGAACAAACGCGCACGAAAGCGCGCCGCGAGAAGCCCACGCCCTACTCCCACACACCATGCGCACAATGCATGCCAGCTATTGCGCATTCGATGACACCCTCCACCGCATCTAGGGGCTTTGCAATGCCCCCATGTGAACAGATATAATTGATACAATTCACGTAGTAATGGGGCCAAAGGGGTTTGGCGTATGAGGAAAATCCGCATTGGAGACGCGGTATCTACGCCTGGCGGGCGTAGTGGCGTCGTGCGCGGTTTCCCCGACAAGCGCAACGTGAAAGTCATGCTCTTCCACGACAATGGCCAGCCCGATTCCCCCAAGATCTTCCCCCTCGGCGAGGTAACGTACATCAAGCCCGCCGAGGTGACCACGAAGAACCTGCGCGCGTACTACCGCTTCGAAATCCCCCTAAGCGACATTGCGCCCAACAGCGATCCGCTAGCGGGATACAAGCTCAAGGAGCCCTGCTACGTCAATCTCGACGATGCCATGCGCGCCCTATTCAACATGCGCGACTGCGCGCTCGACGCCGCCACGTTCGTGCGCTGGGTCGACCCATACGCGAAGAAGCGCCAGCTCCAAGAGGCAATCGTCTTCGTTTCCGACAGCGAGCACAAGCGCGCGCTCGAGCGCAACGGCGAAATGCCGCCCCATTCGGAAGCCGACATGCTCCTCATGCTGCGTGCCTGCTACCGCGACGTCGTGTACGCCGTGACGACGGGCGAAATCGCCGAGAACGACACCGAATTCCTCGACTACGACCGCATCCTCACCGACTGCCAGCACCTGCGCAGCGGCAAGGGCGAGCGCGTGAAGCCCTACCTATGGTCGCGCGCCGCGCGCACCTCGTACGTTATGGGGCTCACCGACGCACAGCTGGCCCAGATGGATAAGCTCCACCACGAGGAATACCGGCGCATCCTGGAAGAGCTCTGTGCGGAAGGGCACGCGGGCGCCATGGAGCGCAAGGCGTACTCCTGCTACGGCGGAAGCCCCGCCTACGAATGCGACTGGGTCGCCTCGCGTGACTTGCTGCTGGCCCTCATGGATCGCAGCGACATTTCCGACGAGAAGAAGCGCTTCTTCGCAAACACGCTGGGCTACCTCTTCTACTACGGGCGCTGCAACGACGGCGTTCCCGAATACGACCTGGCATTCCGCTACTACTGCATCGGCTTTTTCGGCATGGTGCGCGAATCGGCCTACAAGCTTGCCGACATGTATATGAACGGCAAGGGCGTGCCCGAGAACCACCTTGCCGCGTTCAACCTGCTCACCTGGGCGTTCTCGCGCAATCTGGAAGACTTCACGGCGGGCAACCCCGAAAGCAAGTTCGCCGATGCCGCGCTGCGCATGAGCAACGCCTACCGCAACGGCCTGCACGTGGGAAAAGACCGCTTCCGCGCCTACGAGCTCATCACGCAGGCAGCCTGCGCCCTGCGCGAACGCGCGCGCAACGGCTCGCACTACGGCGACGCCATCGTGGCGGCGAACATCGACTACGAGCTCGCCGAACTGCGCATGGAATTCCCCGACGCAGCGCCCACGAAGTACCTGAAGAGCCACCAGCCCAGCCACCTCGAGCAGGCCTTCCAAGATGGCTACATCGTCGATGTCGCCATCGAGCGCACGAAGAAGGGCATCGCGTTCATCGCGAAGCGCATCCCGAAGTCCGATGAGGAGCGGGCGCATTTCGTGCTGGTCACACACCCCTGCCACGGCTACTGCAAACTGCATTCCACCATCGAGGAGGAAGGCCGAGGCATCCATTACCTGCAATTGAGGGAAGGTGGGCGGTTCCACGCCGACACGCTGCGTCCCTGCGGCCGGAAGAACGGCGTGCCCTGCTACGAATTCCTGCACGAAGGGCGCGTCGTCGCGCGTTTCGCCTGCAAGAGCTACCGCTTCCGCGTCGACTGGAAGGGCGCCTGGAACGCGCGGCGCCATACGTTCGCACGCGTGGAATTCACGCGTGGCGGCAAGACCTACGATTACCTCTGCGACGGGCTGCCCGCCACCAAGGGCTGCCTCGTGGTGGTGGAAGTGAACGGCGTAGAGAAGATTGCGCGCGTGGTCGACCTCATCAGCTGCACGAACAACGAGATGATGCTCGATGCCGCCAGCTACCGGCACATCGAGCGCCTCGCCATCGGCGGGCACTAACCTACGCTAACCCAGCAATTCGCGCACGTCGTCCACGTAGTCCTCGATAAGCTCGGGTGGCTCCGTCGCGGCATCGACCACGATATCCCCGAACTCGTCGAAGAGCTTCTCATTCACCGATTCCGCCAGAAGCGATGCCATAGCGCCCCGCTCGCGCTGGAACTCCCTCACCGACCCGCCATTCACGAGAACGCGCAGGAAGTCCAGCTCATCGACAGAAAGGCCAAACGGTGCTTCGCCAGAAGCGCTATCACCGAAGGCCTCGCCGCCAATGGGGCTAGCGGCGGCAACTTCGCCAGCCGCATCGGGCACGCCCGCCAAAGGCTCGCCAGCCGGTTCCCCTTCCGCAACAACGGGAGCAGCCATGGGGAGCGAAGCCAGCGCATCGAGCTCGTCCTCCTCCACGATCAGGCGGTCGCGCGTGACGTCCGCAGCCGCGCGAATAGCCCCAAGCTTCCCCAGGTCAATGCGAACCGCACGCGCCTCGGCCTCGCGACGCAGGCGAAGGAGCTCACGCGTTTCCGATTGAATCGCCTCGACGATGTACTTCGTGCTCATGGGAGCCGCAAGCTCGCGCGCGTCGCCATACTCCACGCGCATGATGGCGTCGACGGTCTTCAGGAAATCGCCCACCCACGCCTTAGCCTTCTTCGGCGCAGGAAAACGCAAGCGTATCCACGCATCGTCGCGGCAGTACACGCAATCGACGGCACTGATGCGGTAACGGTACCCGCCCCGCTCGAGCGGATTGCAGAAAATCGCTCGCTCGAACGGATGATACCAATTGGGCTTGCGCTTGCCGAACAGGCGCTCAGGCAGCGTGCGCGTAAGCTTCTCATGGTGCTGGGCCACGACGCGGAAAACCTTCACCGCCACGCTACGAAAATCGTCACCATGCTCGGTCACGAACGCCGAGGTAGACACGCGATACGACGACAGGCGCGCAAGCGCCTGGTACAACTCGGCATCGGGCGTGGCATCCCATTGGGTAACCGCCATAAGCGCCGCATCCTCCGCGCGCTTCGGAAGCTTCCGAAGCAAGGACGACGGCAAATCGAAATACACAACGTAGTCATCGGCCCAGTCGTCGATATAGCGGCCAATGGATGGATCGAGCTCGCGATACGCATCGCCAAAGGCGACCAGACAGTCGTACCCCTCCCGTGCGTCCTCCACGCCAATCTGGTTGATGAGCTCGTACAAGTACACGAACGCATACGAAATCGACGTCGCCTGCACGTCGCCCGCGCGCACGCGCGAGCGCCACGTGAGATACGTGCGCAGCTGATCGTTGTTCATGTCGTCGTACGTCGGGAAATAATGGCTGAATGCGGCTTGCCCCGCGAACTCGTCTTCGCACGACTCCAGCACGCGCGCTTCGCGCACGAAGCGCTCCGTCACCGTGAGCCGTCGCACTTCAGGCTCCTTCGCCATTTCGCGCACGCGCCTCACCTCAGCAGGCGCGAACTGCGAAAGCTGGTTTGCCGTCATGAGAATGGGCTGGTCGGAGTAAACCGCATCGCTGAACGCGGCACGCTCGCCCAGCCGCTCGGAAAGCTCATCCCGCAAAGCGCGTATGCGATCGCGCTTGGCAAAGCCGCGACCCTCTTCCATGGCTACCCCACGTTCACGGCGATGCCCGCGGAATGCACGATCCATGCCGTGCCAGCGGAATCGTTGATCCAGGCGTTTTCGAAATCGGCACGCGGATACGTGCGGCGCACATCGCCCACCTGGCTCGATTCGCTTGGCGCCTGGTCGTCATCTTCGTTCTGCGCCTCGGGCGTCGTGGGTTCGCTGGCGGCGGAAGCCTGCCCGGCAAGGACGTTGACCACGACGGCCTGCTGCTCGGCCACGGTGGGCAGCGCGGGAGCCGCACCCGCCGGGTCGTTCACGATAACGTCGCCCGCCTCATCGATGCCGCACACCACCATGGCGTGGGCCGCATCCTCATAGCCGGCGTCCGGCAGGTTGGAATTCGTCACATTCAGCTGAACCACCACGGGAACGCCCAGTTCGAGCACGTTTTCCAACTGCGCGAGCCCCGAAAGGCGCGTGGCATAGGCAACAAGGCCGCGCGACGCGCAGAATGCCGTGGCGAAGGGGGCCGTTGCGCACGAATCGGCAGAGCTGTCGAGCATATGGGCGGCAGCCCAGGAAACGCGCTGGTCGGGCGCGAACCCAAGCGCAGATAGCTCGTCCTCGGAAGGACCCACGTTCCACCAGTCCAAAAGCATGGCACACGCTGCGGGCGCGCTGGAGGCAGCGCCTTCGCCGGACGCAGCCCACGCGTACTGAGGCACGTCGATGGCGTCGATGCCCTCATGCTCCTCGCGCTCGACAATATCGGCCTCTTCGTCGAACAACGTGGAAACCAAGCTGGCCATGTACAGCGACACGGGGGCGTCGCTGCCAAGCGGCCGCAGGAGCGTCACGCGCATCTGCACGTTGTAGAGCCTGCGCTCTTCGGCAGCCGCGAACACGCACGACGAGGTACTGCCCGCATCAAGCGAATTCTGCTCGGAATAACTATGCAGGGCATCATCTTCCGAAAGAGCAGCCCCGCTCCAACGCGCCAAGGAAACCCAGTCGGTTAAGCTGCCGTCTTTGCGGCGGCCGCGCACATCAACTTCCAGCCAGCAACCCGCCGGCACGGAAGCGCCCCACGAAGCCATGAGCTCGGTGGCGCCGAACGAAAGCTCGAGCTCGGGCGAAATCCACGTACCCGCCTCGAAATCGATATCGACGGGCTTGCGCGCGAATTCGTCGGAAAGCGTGCGCGTTTCAGTTGCGGAAGCGTCGTCGAACACCGCATGGCCGGCGGCGTCGAGCGTGAGCCCGTTGAAGGTGCCGCGGTCGAGCTTGTTGGCGCCGCGCCACACCGTAAGGCTGATATAGCGCGCCACGTTGGCGCCCTTCGACGCGCGCGAGCTCTTGCTATTGGAACCCGACTTGGCCACGCACCCAGGCAGGGCGAACGCCACGGACCCCGCCGCCGCCAAGCCCCCGCACAGCGAGACGAACTTGCGACGCGAATACATATGCGAGGAACAATCGGGCACGGCACACTCCTTAATCTATGCGGCAAGTATACCGCAGGCGCCTTGCGGGCACGCCCCGTGCAAACGGAGGCCACAAAGCATCATCGCAGGAAAGTGCTACGCCGCAGGATGCGCCAGGCGGGGCGGCAGCGGAATCTTCGCGCCCAGAATGGCCGCCACGATGACCACGGGCAAGCTCGACAACGGGAAGCAGAGCAGCAGCAGGCAGATTGCCAGAAGGGGCTTGCGCGTCGTGACGCCGATGAAGGCCGATGCCGTTGCCGTTACGGCGAACATGGGGTCGACCCCCGTAAGAGCCGCCAGGGCGAACCCGGCCACCACCCCCGTGAAAATGTTCGGAAAGATCGTGCCGCCGCGCCATCCAGCGCCAATGCAGAGCGGCGTAACTGCGCACTTCAGCACGGCCGTTGCGACAAGGGCAACTGCGGGGATGCCCACCCACGCCCCGGCGATTTCACGGCACTGCTCCTCGCCCGAAAAGAGCACGTAGGGAAACGCCAGGAACAGCGCGCCCAGCACCAGGCCGCATAGCGCGGCCGCGATAACGGGATATGCATCGACCAGGGGCTTCATGCGCCGGGCCAGCGAACGAGCCGCATGCGATTCCACGCCCAGCGCATAGCCCACGGCCACGAATAGCACGCCCCAGAGAACCTGGTCGAGCCTATACGAAATGGCATCGAACCGCGGAAGGCCGCCCATCTGGGAAAAGAGCAGCGATACCGCCCACATTCCCGCAAATGCGCCCGCGGCGGCGGCCACATACAAGACCACCTTCGCCACGCGACGGAACGTGAACAGGCGCGGGTTGGGCACATCGCCCAGCGCCTCGCGAGCAGCCACGATACCCGCAAACGGAGCTCCGAATACGGCGGTGAGCGTAGCGGAAACCGTGACGTCGGCAAGCGACTGCGCGCCCAAGCCCGCACGTCGCAGGGAATCGCCCACCCACGTGACCAGCGCGGCAATAATGCCGGTCAGTCCCGCCTCCGGACCCACGGACCCGCCAAAGACCAGGGGCAGCAGGAACAGGACGACGGTTGCAGCCGGGCGCTCGAGGGCATAGCCCCCTTCGCGCTTCACCTGCGCAAAAACGTCTTCGAGCTCTTCGGGAGCGGCATGCGTGCGCTTCGAGAGCATGCCGATGACAGCCCCGCCAATGGGGCAGACCACAAGCGGCAGCCACCAGGCGCCAACCGCCGCGGGAAGCGCCGACCATACGAGCGACACGCCCGCGTTCATGGCACGCAGCAAAAGCGACACGGCCGCTCCCACCACGGCGCCCATCGCCAGCGACACGAGTACCAAGGCGAGCACGCCCGCAAGCCGCGGTTCCGACTCTCCGTACTCCCCCACCAGGGGACGCGCGTCACTCATGGCCATTCCGCTTACGCATGCTTTTCACGTGGGAGGAAATATCCTCGAGCTCGCTCGGGAGGAGCTCGGGCAAGCGCTCGAGGCGGTCGAGGAACAGCGCGACGCTCTCATCCCTGCGCGCATGCATGATTTCCTGGCTGTAGCTGACCACCGCACCGGTAAGGACGGCGACAAGGAAGACGCTCGTGACGCTAAGCAGCACCGACACGATACGCGCCAGCGGCGAGGTGACGGTAACGTCGCCAAAACCAATCGTGCTCACGATTTCGAAGCAGTACCACAGGGAATCGGCAAACCCGCCGATGGCGGGATCGAATAGCCAGATGAGCAGCGAGCAAACGAGATAGACCACCACGAAACCCACAGCGGCCCGCTGTAGCCCCGAGCTCCGTATAACCGAACGTACGATTCCAAACTTGAACATGCACCGCTCCCGCCGTTTTTGCGTATAGTATACCCGCCAATCGTTTCCCACCAGGGAACATCCCATGTGAACGAGCGCCATTGCTTACGAAAGTGTCACGTTCGCCGCAGTGCAAACAGGTATGATGGGGACATGGACACGCAGGTCAACATATACATCGTGGAAGACGACGCGACGCTGCGCGAGGGGCTTTCCAACTTGCTGCGCCTGCAAGGGCACAACGCCATACCGTGCTTCGATTTCGCGCACGCAGCCGAAGAGGCCATCGCGCAATCCCCCGACCTGGTAATACTCGACCTCAAGCTGCCTGGCGCCGACGGCCATTCCATCTGCCGCGCCATCCGCGAGCGCAGCGAGGTCCCCATCGTGGTCCTCACGTCATCCGACATGGAATTCGACGAGGTCATGGCGCTTCAACTGGGCGCGAACGACTACATCACCAAGCCGTATCGTCCAGCCGTTCTGCTGGCGCGCATCGATGCCATCCTGCGCCGCTCGAACGCCAAATCGAACCTCATCGAACATAATGGCGTCACGCTCGACCTTGCGTCGGGGACGGCATCCACGCTCGAACGAAGCGTCGAGCTCACGCGCAACGAGCAGCGCATCCTGGCAATGCTCATGGAAAATCCGGGCGCCATCGTCACGCGCCGCGAGCTTCTCTGCGAGCTCTGGGAATCCGACGCGTTCGTCGACGATAACACCCTCACGGTGAACGTGAACCGCGTGCGCCGCAAGCTCGCGTCCATCGGCGCGCCCGAATCCTTCCTGGAAACGAAGCGGGGACAGGGCTATGCCGTCCAATGACGCACGCTACACGCCGCTCGCGTATCTAGCCGACCGCGTGGCCGTCGTGGTGCCGCTTATCGTAGCCGCCTGCGTTTTGACCCTGGCGCTTTCCGCATTCGGAATCAGCAACTCGGGCATCGCGCTCTGTCTCGCCATGCTGTTTGCCTGCGACATCGCGGCCCTTAGCATCGACTACATCCGCCACGCGCGCTACTTCAGGGAGCTCGCCGCCATTTCCGACCGCATCGAGCACATCGGCGAGCTCGGCAACCTGGCGCCGCTTCCCCATTCGATCGAATCGCAGATTGCGCAAGACGCCATCGAGGCATGCGAGCTTGCCGCATCGCGCGACATCAGCAGCGAGAAGCGAAGCGTGAGCGACTACCGTACCTACGTCGACCTATGGATTCACGAGGTGAAAACGCCCATCGCCGCCGCGAAGCTCCTTACGGCCGGGATGCACGGCACCGATGCCGACACACTGCGACTAGAGCTGGAATCCATCGAGCGCCAGGTCGAGCAGGCGCTCTATTACGCACGCTGCTCGAACATAACGAATGACTACCACATTCGCGAACTGCGCCTGGCCGCCGTTGCGCGCGAAGCATGCAAGCGCCACGCCAATCTGCTCATCGCCAGCGGCGTACAGCCCAAGCCCGCCATTTCCGAAGACCTTACCGTTTTGGCCGACGAGCAGTGGCTCCTCTTCATCCTGGGGCAGCTCATCGCGAACGCGGTGAAATACGGCGCCACCGAGCTCACGTTCAGCGCCTCATCCCACGGGGAAAACACGAGCACCGGCCACGTGGACCTCGTCGTCGCCGACAACGGCTGGGGCATTCCCGCAGCCGACGTTCCGCGCGTGTTCGACCGCGCGTTCACGGGAGAAAACGGCCATCGCGCGGGCAGCTCCACGGGCATGGGGCTCTACCTGTGCGCCGTCATGTGCTCGCAGATGGGGCTACGCCTGTTCGTGGCATCCGAAGAGGGAAACGGCACGCGCATCACGATTTCCTTCCCGCTCAACCAGGCCAACAAGAGTCTATGTGACAAAAACGAAAGAGAGCTGTAAGCCTAATCGATGGCGAGGCATCACGTGGGTTTCTAGCATGGTAATCGCCACATACGAAAGGAGATCGCTATGGCAGAAACATTCGCGGAAGCACGCATCGGAGCAACGGGTACGCAGAACCAGCCCGCGCTTTCCGTTCAGAACCTGGAAAAGAGCTTCGGCAGCAAGGACATCGTCACCCGCGCCCTGGCGGGCGTTTCCTTCGAGGTCGAGAAGGGCGAATTCGTAGGCGTGATGGGCCCCTCGGGCTCGGGCAAGAGCACGCTGCTGAACTGCATTTCCACCATCGACCGCCCCTCGGCGGGCGAAGTCACCGTGAACGGCACGCAGATTTCCCGCCTGCGCGGCGGCGCCCTCGCGCGTTTCCGCCGCGAGGACCTTGGATTCGTCTTCCAGGATTCCAACCTGGTCGACACGCTCACCGCGCGCGAGAACATCGAACTCGCGCTCACCATCCAGCGCAAGCCCGCACGCCTCATCCGCACCGAGGTGGAAGACATTGCGCAGCGCCTGGAAATCACGAGCATCCTCGACAAGATGCCCCACCAGATGTCGGGTGGCCAGCGTCAGCGCGTCGCCGCAGCCCGCGCCTTCGTGGGCAACCCCTCGCTCGTGCTGGCCGACGAACCCACGGGCGCTCTCGATTCGCGCAGCTCAACGCACATGATGGAGCTGCTCGACACCATGAACCGCGTCACGGGCGCAACCATCATGATGGTCACCCACGACCCCTTCGCCGCCAGCTGGACGCATCGCATCCTCTTCATTCGCGACGGCAGGCTGTTCAACGAAATCCGCCGGGGCAACCGCTCCCGCAAGGATTACTTCTCGCAGATCATGGACGTCATGGGCTTCCTGGGTGGGGAGGCGTAGCATGTACTTGAAACTCGCCTTGCGCAATATGCGCAAATCACTGGGAGACTACGCCGTCTACTTCGTGACGCTCTTCGTAGGCGTAGCCGTCTTCTACGCGTTCAACTCCATCGAGGCTCAGCAGATCCTCTTCGACATCCGCGAAAACGCGGACATCTTCAAGTCGGTTTCCGAATTCATGGGGCTGTTCTCGTACGTCGTCGCCTTCGTGCTTGGCTTCCTGGTCGTCTACGCGAACGGATTCATCATCCGCAGGCGCCATCGCGAATTCGGCACGTACCTCACCCTGGGCATGACAACGCGCGGCGTCACCATCGTCATGCTCATGGAGACGCTGCTGGTTGGCCTGGCGGCGCTCGCGCTGGGCGTTGCGGCGGGCTTCCTGCTCAGCCAGCTCCTCTCGCTCGCCACGGCCAAGCTCATGTGCACCATCATCCAGCACTACCAGTTCATCTTCTCGGTGGACGCACTCAAGAGCACCGTCTTGTGCGTGGGCATCATCTTCGCAGTGGTAGCCCTGTTCAACGTCGTTTCCATCGGACGCACGAACATCGTGAAGCTACTCGACAGCGGCTCGCAGCAGCAACGCATCATCATGCGCAACCCCATTGCAAGCACGCTCGTGTTCATGCTTTCCATCGGCATCCTGGCGTTCGCCTACTTCCGCCTGGCGGAAACCGGCCTGGTCTCGCTCGACGACCCCCGGTTCATACAGGCAACCATCGCCATGCTCGTGGGCACGCTGCTGTTCTTCTGGTCGGCATCCGGCCTGACCATCGCTGCCGTAAGCAAGCTTTCCGCATATCGCCGCGGCCTCACTGCGTTCACCATGCGCCAGGTAGCTGCCCGCATCAACACGGCGTTCCTCTCGCTGTGGGCCATCAGCGTCATCCTCTTCTTCGCCATGACCATCTTCTCCACGGGCATGGGCATCGCGAGCGCGCTCATCGACAACTCGGGCAAGCTCACGCCCTACGACTGCTCGGCTCCGCTCTACTACCATGCAAGCCAGACGGGCATCGACAAGCTTGACGCATACCAGGAAACCCACGGCGACCGCGTGGCGGCCATCCGCCTTGCCGACCCGAATTGGGATACGTACGTCCGCGAATCGGTGCAGCTCAACACGTACGACCTCGCAAGCGAAACCGACGGAACCTCGTTCACGTACGGCGAAATGCTAGGCGCATCCGGCGTAGTCCTAGACGAATCCCTGGCGTACATCGAGGATGGGCCGGTTTCCATTCAGAAGCTTTCGGAATACAACGCCACCATGCGCATGATCGGCCAGCCCGAAGTGCATATCGGCGAAGGCCAGGCAGCGCTCGCCAACACCGTCGACATGGTGAAGACCCAGGCCAAGGAGCTGCTGGAAAAGCACGCGCATGTCACGTACAGCGGCATCGACCTTGAAATAACCGCGAGCACGTCGGTGGAGGAATCGAATACGGCAATGGGCAGCGTGGGCCTGGTCATCATCGCGAACGACGATGTCGTAGACCAGCTTATCGCCAGCGGCCACGCAACCGAGTCGTACACCTACCTGAACTTCATGTTCGTATCCGACGATGCCAGCGCATACGAGGAGGCGCTCTCGAACACGCGCAAAGCGTGCGAAGAGGCCTATGGCGACAGCTGGCCCCTGGAAGCCACGCTCACCGGACAGGAAATGTACTCCCAGGCGACCTTCCTGCATATGCTCGTAACGTACCTGGCCATCTACATCGGGTTCGTGTTCCTCATCGCCGTTGCGGCCCTGCTCGCCATCAGGCAGCTCACCGACGTAGCCGATTCGCTTGCACGCTACCGCACGCTTTCGCGCATTGGAACCGACCAGCGCGACATCCAGCGCTCGCTTCGCCATCAGGTCGAGCTGTACTTCCTTGCCCCGCTTGCGGTTGCGATCTGCCACACGGCATGGAGCATCGCCGTTATGTCGAAGACCATCATCCCCGCACTGGGCGTCGACGCTACGGGATCCATCGCACTCACGGGCGCGCTCATGCTCGTGATCTATGGCGGCTACATGCTCATCACGTACTTCGCAAGCAAGCGACTCGTACGCGGAGCGCTTGCCCGCTAGCCTAACCCCAACACCCCTTCCGACAAACAGAAAGCCGGCCCGCAGCGTTTAGCTCCGGGCCGGCTTTCGTTATGCCAGATTGCGCAGCCTACGCGCTCTTCTTGGCGCGCAGCGCATGGGCAGCTGCGCCGATGCACACGCCCAGCGCGGCAGGCAGAAGCCAGGCAAGGCCCATGTCGAACAGCGGGACATATGCAGATGCCCAGCTCAACAGGCCCAGGAACGGAGCCTGCGCCGCTTCGGGCAGCCCGTTCAGAAAATCGAGCACGCACGTTACCGTGACGCACGAAACAACCGCGATATACACTTCGCGGGGAACGGAGACCCAACGACCCGCAAGCGCCAAGACGATGAGAACGATGGCAAGCGGATAGAGGAACATGAGCACGGGTGCGGCGTATTCGATTACGCGCGTAAGGCCCGCGTTGGCGATGACCAGCGACAAGACGGCGAAGATGATGACCCACGCCCGATACGACGGCCCCTTCGGGAACGACTCCTTGAAGAATTCGGCGCAGCTCACCAGCAAGCCCACGGCCACCTTCAAGCATGCAAGGGCAACCGTGACGGCAAGGATAACCAGGCCCGCCGGCCCGAAATACGCCGTGGCGATTTGCGTAAGTGCGATGCCGCCATTTTCGGACGCGCCCAGCGCACCCACGCTCTGCGCGCCCACGAGGGCAAGCGCGCCGTAGATGACGACCATGATGGCGCAGCTCACCGCGCCGCAGCGCACCACCTCGCCCGCAATGGCGCCACCATCGGAAACGCCCAGGCGACGGATTACCTCCACCACTACGCCGCCGAATGCGAGCGCGGCAAGCACGTCCATGGTGTTGTAGCCTTCGAAGAAGCCACTCGAGAACGCATTTGCGTCATAGCCCGCAGATGCGGATGCGGCATCGATGGAAGACAGCGGGTTGGCGAGCGCCGTTACCAGCAGCACCGCCAGGAAAACCAGGAAGAGCGGCGTGATGACCTTGCCAATCCACGTGAGGATCTGGCCGGGCCTCATCGCCAGCAGCACGGCAATGACGAAAAACACGACCGTGCACGGGGCGAGCCACGACGAGCCAACTAGCGGCTCGATGCCCACCGTGTAGGTAACCGACGCGCAACGGGGAATCGCGAAGAACGGGCCAATGGTGAGGTACAGCACGCCCATGAAGGCAAGGCCCCACCTGCGACCAACCTTCTGCGCAAGCTCGAGACCGCCCGACGCGCGGCTCGCGCCCAGAGCGGCCACGCCCAAAAGGGGCAGGCCAACGGCGGTGATCACGAAGCCCAGCGTAGCCACAACCACGTTTCCCGCGGCAAGCTGCCCCAGGTGAACGGGGAAAATCAAGTTGCCCGCACCAAACAGCATGCCAAACAGCATCACCGAAACAGATATCCTATTCTTAGCCTTCACCGGCGCTCCTATCATTTGAAAAACAGTGGGCATGATAGCACGCGCGGCGTGCGGCACGCCAAAGCGTTCACACTCCCTCGACACGAAGCGTCCCACCGCAGCGCAGCTGCTACAATCCCAAGGAAGCACACCAGCGCGCCATGAAAGGATAAGCATGCGAAACATCGAGCTCAAACGCGTATACCGTCATTTCAAGGGCGACTATTACCTCGTGGAGGACATCGCGCGCCATTCCGAAACCAACGAGGAATACGTGGTGTACCGCAAGCTCTACGGCGACGGCTCGCTCTGGATTCGCCCCAAGAGCATGTTCCTTTCGGAAGTCGACCACGACAAGTACCCCAACTGCGAGCAGAAGCACCGCTTCGAGCTGCAGGAAATCGAAAGCGTAGCCCACAAGGCATAAAAAGAGGCGGCACGCGCAAGCGCACCGCCCCTCGTGAGGTATAAGCCAGCCCTAGCTGCAGATCTTGCCGGGGTTCAGAATTCCCTTCGGATCGAACACGGCCTTGATGCCTGCCATGAGGTTGATGGGCGTATCGCCCAGGGAAGCGCGCAGATACTCCTTCTTCGCATGGCCAATGCCATGCTCGCCGGAAATCTGGCCACCCAGTTCGGCGCACTTCGCGTATGCGGCCTCCATCACCTTGGCCGACTGCGCCAGGAATTCGTCCTGGTCCATGTCGTTAGCGCAACAGTAGATATGCAGGTTGCCGTCGCCCGCATGGCCGAAGGATCGAATGCGCGTGCCGTTCTGCTCGCCCACGCCATGCACGTACTCCAGGAAGTTGGCGATGCTGTTCACGGGAACAACCACGTCCATTTCGTCGATATGCTGCGTATCGGACTCGATTACCGTGAGGAACGAGCTGCGCGCTGCCCACACGCTGTCTTTCTGAGACGGGTCCTGAACGACGAGCGTGTCGAATGCGCCCTGCTCATCGGCCACCTCCGCCAAGCGCTCGGCACGCATGAAGATCTCGTCCTCGTCGTTGCCATCGAGCGTGACCAGAATGTAGGCGCCCACTTCGTTGCCGTCCACTTCCGTGGGGAACACGTGGTTGCCCGTGGCCTCCGCCGACGTATCGACGATGTCGCGCTCCATGAACTCGATGGACTGGGGGTCGAGTCCGGCCAGCTTGATTTTCGGAACCGACTCGATGGCCGCTTCGATGTTCTGGAACGGCAGGATGAAGCTCATGTCCTCACGCGGATTCGGCACGAGCTTCAGCGTGAGCTCGCAGATAACGCCCAGCGTGCCCTCGGAGCCAATCATGAGGTGCAGCAGGCTGTAGCCCGAGCTCGTCTTCGTAACGGCACGGCCAATATGCTGGATTTCGCCCGTGGGAAGCACGACGGTCATGGCAAGCACGTAATCGCGCGTAGTGCCGTACTTCACCGCACGCATGCCGCCGGCATTGGTGCTCACGTTGCCGCCCAGAGACCCCGTCTTCTCGCCGGGATCGGGCGGATACATCAGGTCGTGGTCCTGAGCGTCGGCAGCGAGGTCGCACAGGCGCACGCCCGGCTGAACGCGCACGTTCAGATTGTCCATGTCGTATTCCAGGATCTTGTCCATGCGCATCGTGCACAGAACGACACCGCCGAAGAGCGGCGTGCTGCCGCCCACCAGACCCGTGCCAGCGCCGCGCACCGTAACGGGAATGCTGTTTTCATAGCAGAGCTTCATGATGGCAGCCACCTCTTCGGTGGTTGCGGGCAGGCAAACCGCCTCGGGCATGCGCGTGCCGTAGATGGGCATTTCGTCATGCGCGTAGTCTTCGGCGATATCCTCGCCGGAAAGGCAATTGTCGGCGCCCACGATTTCCGCGAGCTGGGAAATCAGCTCGGGCGTTAGCTCCTGATACTCGGGCATGAAAGCTCCTTTCCACGCGAACTCCCCCGCCCGCGTGCTCAAAAAATCCCTCAGTGATTGACTGTTATACCAGTTAAAGGGCCATTTTTAGGGCAGAGATAGGTAATTCCCCCAGAATAAATAAGGCCCACTAGCGAGCCGAAGCCGCCAGTAGGCCATAAGAAAACGCTACGCTTGCAGTTTCGCCAAGCGGGCATGCAGGAACAGCCCTTCGTCGGTATCGGCGATAAGACGAGGCGTCGCATATTCCTCGATGATGCGCGCCGTGGAGTGAATGTCGAGGTTATCGCGAATTGCGGCATCCACATCGGGAAGGGGCTCGTGACTGTAGATGGTAAGGTCGTACGGGCTGCTCACCAGCGTGAACCCGGCAATGCCCGTGGTCTTCTGATACGCCGCGGAAAAGCCGCCGTCGATGCAGATGACCTTGCCGCCCGCCTTCACCGGGTCTTCGCCGTCCTTCACCTTCACGGGCACGTGGCCGCACACCAGGTGCGCCGTGTTGGGGTCGAGCCCGAAGTCGCGGAAGATGCCGTTATAGGGTTCCTCGTAGTCGAACAGCTGGTAGAACGCGTTCTTGATTTCCTTGCGCGCTTCCTTCTGGCGGCACATGTAAATCTCGAACGTGGCCATCTTGCTCTTGGCGAACAGCGGCGAGCCCTCGCCCAGCCACAGGTACCACATGATGTCGCGACCACGCTTGCGCTCCGCCTCGTCTTCGGCGCGGAAGCCGCGGTACACCCATTCCTGCAGCTCATCGTAGAGCGCCAGGCCCGAGCAGACCTTGCCGAAAATGCTGACTTCCTTCAGCGAGCCGTCTTCGTTCAGGGGCACGCACGCGTGCAGCAGCAAGTTGCCATTGGAAAGCGCGTACAGGCTGCCTCGGTCGAGCAGCACGCGCATATGCTTCTGAAGCGTCTCGCATTCCATGAACTCGCGCTCCAGATGGCGCATGACTTCCTCTTCTCCCTGCGTGAGCTGGTAGGGATGCTCGCGGTCGACCGTGGGCAGATGGAGGTCGGTGACGTCGTACTCCACGCCGTCGACCGGCACCACGCCGCGCTCGTAGTCGATGAGGTGCAGCAGCTTGCGACTTTCCAACCCAAAATCGGGATTCTCGTCGATGAGCTGCGCTTCCACCTTGAACTGCAGAATGGCCATGGCCTTCTGCACCTTCACGGCAGCGTCGAGCTCTTCGGGCGACAGGCCCGGGTTCACCTTCAGCGCGAAAGCTTCGCACGGGTCGCCCGCGTACGCCTCGAGCGCGAAATCCACCAGGGGTTTCAGGTCCATGCCGTAGGCGTCGGTGAGGATGTCGAGGTTGCCATAGCGCGCGCAGTTACGCACCACGTGCGCGATGCAGCCACGCTGGCCCAGCGATGCGCCCATCCACACCATGTCGTGATTGCCCCACTGGATGTCGAGCGAGGGAAGCTTCGCGAGCTCGTCCATGATGAGATGCGGCGCGGGGCCACGGTCGTAGATGTCGCCCACCATGTGCACGTGGCCGATAACGAGACGCTGGATGGCCCGGCATAGCGCGATGATCTGCACATCGGGGTCGTTCGACAGCTCGGGCGCTTCCGCAGGAGCCTTGTCTTCCAGCCCCAGGATGGCGTACACCTCGCGCGCGACGTCGCTGGAAAGCGCGTCGGCCACGGAGCGCGGAGAACGGTCGGCCGCAACATGGCGCAGCACCGCGAGCAGGTTCTTCATCGTGCGAATGCGCCACAGATCGGCATCTTCCGCGGCTTCCACCAGAAGCGGGAGCTTGCGATGCGGATAGTACACGAGCGTTGCCAGGGCATCGACGTCGCCCTCTTCCAGCAGGTCGCCCAGCACGTCGTCGATGGCGACGCGCACCATGCCGCATCCATTGCGCAGGATGTGGGCAAACGCGCCGAATTCGCCATGCACATCGGAAACGAAGTACTCAGGCGTTTTCAGGGAATTCAGTTCAGCGGATATCTTCTTGATTTCCTCTTCGCGGTCCATGGACGTCCTTTCGAATCGTTTTGTACCGCTTAATGGTACCCGAAGGAGCGCGCGGATGCAGCTTATTGCCAAATTGCGCGCAATGCCTCGATTTCGCCGGCATAGCCCGCAGGGGAATCCTGAGGAGTCTCCAGGTAGAAGGGCAGATGGCGCAGAGCGGGATGGCGCGTTACGGCAGCGAGGGCCTCGAAGCCGATGGCCCCTTCCCCAATGCGCTCGTGGCGGTCCTTATGCGCACCGCAGGGGTTCTTGGAATCGTTCAGATGGATGGCCTTCAAGCGGTCGAGGCCAATGATGCGGTCGAATTCCTCGAGCACGCCGTCGAGGTTATCGCGGATGTCGTAGCCGGCATCCCACACGTGGCACGTATCGAGCGTGACGCCCATGCAGTCGCTCAGCTCCACGCCATCGATGATGGCCGCAAGCTCCTCGAACGTACGACCGATTTCCGTGCCCTTGCCGGCCATCGTCTCCAACAGCACCATGGTGGTCTGGCCTGGCTGCAGCACGTCGTTCAGCACCGAGACGATCTTGGCGATGCCCACTTCGGCACCCTGCCCCACATGGCTGCCAGGGTGGAAGTTGTAGCACTGGCCGGGGAAGAGCTCCATGCGCTCGAGGTCTTCGGCGAACGCGCGACGCGCGAAATCCTGCACGTCGGGTTTCGCGGCAGCGGCATTCAGCGTGTAGGGCGCATGAGCAAGCATGCAGCCGATGCCGTATTTCCTCGCGCGCACGCGAAAGGCCTCGATATCCTTCGGGTCGATGGCCTTCGCCTTGCCGCCGCGCGGGTTGCGCGTGAAGAACTGGAACGTATTCGCACCCAGCGATGCCGCCTCGTCTGCGGCCTTGGCATAGCCCTTCGCCACCGAAAGGTGCGGCCCAATTACAAGCTGTTCCACCTGCGCCCCTTCGCGTTAAGCCTGGCGCGCGTGAGCGCCTTGCGGCTCATCGGAGGAATCGCCCCAGCCATAGCGCTGCGAAAGCGCTTTCACGATAAGGGAAACGATGATGCCCGCCACAATGCCCAGCAGCATGCCAGCCAGCACGTCGGAGGGATTGTGCACGCACAGATACAGGCGCGAGAACGCAACGATGGCGGCCACCACGAAAATGGCCACCTTCCAGGGCTTTTTCACGTTACTGAACAACAGCACCGTTGCCGTGGCGAAGCCGCCGGCCGCATGCCCCGAGGGGAACGAATAGCCGTCGGGCGTAGGCACGAGCAGGGGAAGGAACGACGCGTCAACCAAGAACGGACGGGGACGCGCCACCAGCGGCTTGATGACATGGTCGCCCACAACCCATACCAGGGCGACCGCGCAGATGACGGCAACGCCCCAGCGGCGATAGCGCTTCATGCAGATAAGCACGATGCCGATGAGCAGCCAAAGGGCGCCCTTTTCGCCCAGCATGGTAATTGCAGCCATGAATGCGTCCAGGGGCGCGCAGCCTATCGCGTTCTGAATGCCGTGCAGTATCGCCAAGTCCATGTTCCCACCCTCTTAGAATCGAAATGTGCTTCCATCCTAGCAGACGAGACGATGGACCCGGCGATTGCACCGAATCACCAACGCTTGCGTTACGTGAGCGCTAGCGCAGAATGCGGGCGATGCGCTTCGCGAGCGCCATGATGGTGAGCATCGGCGGATTGCCCATCGATTCGGGCAGCAGCGAGGCATCGGCCACGTAGCAATTCGCGGGCAGCAGCGAGCTATGCAGCGTCGCCGCTTCGGCTTCGCCCAGCGGGAAGGTTCCGCCAGGATGCCCCGCGTTCATGGTGCCGAGCACGATGTCTTCCTCGGCCACGCCCATGCGCAGCAGGATTTCGCGGCACTGGTCGACGCCACGCGCCAAGCGTTCGTAGTCGATGTCCTCGAGGCGCTTGTACGTACCCGCACGCGTGACCGACCCCTCGTTCGTATCGGCGAACTTGATCATCATGCTGGCGATATCCTGCGCAGGCAGGCGCCAGTCGCGGTTGAAGAAGAAGCTCAGCCAATCCATGTACGGCGAGAGGATGTAGCCATCCTGCTGGCTCGCGAACGGCATGGGCACCTGCGCATGCAGACGCGCATTCGGAAGACGGCCGGCGACGCAAAGCACCGGATCCTCGAAGAAGCCCTGCTTCGCGGTAATGCCCGACGCCTCCAGAATGCACGGCGTTCCCTCGCCACCCGCGGCAAGCACCACCACGTCGGCGGTAAAGAGGCGCTTATGCCCCTGGTGAATGGCCCATACGCCCGCCACCTGATCGTTGCGAATCTCAAGGCTCAGCACGCGGCACTTCTCCAGAATGACCGCGCCGTTTTCGGCGGCCTCGTTAAGAAGCAAACGGGAATCCCACTTCGCGCCCGTGGGGCAGCCCAGCACGCAGCGGCCGCACGCTACGCAACGCTTGGGGCATTGCGTGAACTTCGGCATGACAACGGGATTGAGGCCCATGTCGCCGAAGATATCCCACGCGCGCTTCGTCATCGGAGACCAACGAGCTTGGTGTTCCGTATTGATGGGGAGCTCATCCTGCAGCTCCGCGAATTCGGTATCGAGATCGATGCCCAGCTCGCGCAGCGACCCGTCGTAGCGCAGCGCATTCGCCGTCGACAGCGTGGTAGTGCCACCCAAACCGCGACCACGCACGAGCGTCATTTCGGGAACATGCGAAATGCGCATCTGGGGAAAGAGCAACTGAATCATGCGGTCATCGAAGAACGCGCCCGTCTTGCGCAGCTTGGCAAGGCGGTTGATATTCGCGCCGAACGGCTCGAACGCGCCACCTTCTTCCAGCACCGTCACCTGATACGCGCCCTGAAGCTCGCGCGCCATCATCGCGCCGCCCGCGCCGGAACCCACTACGATTGCGGTTTTCATCGAGCACCACTCTCCATGTTGAAACGTGCACAGCATGCAGGCGAACCCTGCGTGATACGCGACGAGAAATCCAGCTGCCCATCGGCAACCAGACCCGCCATCAGCCCTTCATCCATGCACCCCATAAAAGCGCAGGTCGCAGGACCATATATCCTCGAGAAATAGCACCGCTTCATGCATACCGACGCGCCCTCTTGCGCAGATGAGGGCTTAGCGTGCATGTCGATGTAAATGGCACTGTAGAGCGTACGCACGATGCGCCAGGATTGCTCTTCGGTGCGCGGCTTCAGAACGCGCTTCAGGCGAGCCGACATAACGCGCATTTCCTCGCGCAAGCGCTTGGCCGCGGGCAGGTTCCGCACCGCGTCCATCTCACCTGTTTCCAGGGCAGTGCGCCCCTCCTCGTACGCCTTCAGCTCGGTACGCGCCATACGCCGCGTGTACTGGGCATACGATTGCAGACGCTTCTTATGGGGCCCCATCTGGCGCGGGGGCTTCTCGCCAAACGCACGTGCCGTTACCCGCATGAGCACGCCGAGCGCAACCCGGTTGAATACCTGGGGTATGCGACGATGCGCGAACAGGAACATTCGGAGAGCGATGCTCATCGAGACGCATCCCTCCCGACTCCCACGGGAACCGCGCCATGACCGGCATACAGCGCTTCGATATCATGCGCGTAATGACGTTCCACCACGGCATGGCGCACCTTCAAGTTGGGCGTGAGCTCGCCCTTCGCAATGGAGAGCGGCTCGGCCTCCACGCGCCAGCGCTTTACCTGTTCGGGATGCGAAAGACCTTCGTTCACCTGCGCAATCGAACGCTCCAGCAAGCCAAGGTCGCATTCCTGCGAAACCCACAGGAGCGCCACGCAGAACGGCTTCGCCTCGCCGATGAGCACGGCCTCTTCGACCCCGGGAATGCCCTTCAGGGCCGTTTCGACCTTCTGCGTGTTGATGTTCTTGCCGTACGACGTCACGAGCATTTCCTTCTGGCGCCCCGCGAGCGACAGATGCCCCGCCTCGTCGAGGCTGCCGATATCTCCCGTGAACAGCACGCCCTCGTCGAGGCCCTTCGCCCTGCGCCCATCGTAGCCCAGGGCGACCTGTGGGCCGCGCACGAGGATTTCGCCCTCGTCATTCACGGAAATCTGCGTGTCGGGGAGGGCCGTACCCACGCTGCCAAGCTGGTTGTCGCCCAGACGGCACATGGAAATGAGAGGAGCCTCGGTCTGGCCGTACGCGTTGTGAATCTCGATTCCCAAGCTGCGGAAATTCCGAAGCAGCTGCGGGTTGATCGGCGCCGAACCCACCAGCAACTGCTCGCACGCGTCGAGCCCCGCCTGCTTGAGCAGCTTGCGACGCAGCACGGGCGCGAGCGCACGCTTCAGGAAGCCATCCTTCATGGCGATATAGCGACGGCCCACTGGGTTTGCGGCAAGCTGATCCCACACCTTCTCGTAGAAACGCGGCACCGAGAAGAACACCGTGGGGCGAATCTTCGGAAGCGAGGAAACGAGGCTCTCGAAGTCGTTCAGGTAGTACAGGTCGGTTTTCGCACGCAGGTAATAGGGTGCATACGTGGCCAGGATGCCCTCGACCACATGACTCATGGGCAAAAACGACAGGTAGCGCATTTCCGTGGTGCGTCCACGCCAACCCAGAAGCGAAGCGAGCACCTCGCCCATCCAACGCAGCTGATAGTGGTTGAATAGCACGCCCTTCGGCATGCCCGTCGTGCCCGACGTGGAGCGGATGGTGGCAAGCGAGCCGTAATCGACCACGGCGGGCTGCGGATAGAGCCCCTCACCGCGCGCCAGAAAATCATCCCAGGCCACGATGGAGCGCGTAACATCCTTATGGGAAACGCCGCCAAAAGCTACGATGGGGATGTCCGTACGCACGTCGTCGATATGCGCCATGATGCGCGCATCGCCCACGAACAGCACATCCGCGTTGCGCGCCTGCAGCAGCTCGTCGATTTCCGCAGCGGGCGTCGTGTAATACAGGGGGACGCTCACCGCACCTGCAAGGCCGATGGCCATGTCGATAGCCAGATAGGCGGTGCTGTTCGCGCCCGAAATGGCCACGCGGCTGCCAGGCTTCATGCCCATGGCAACCAGCGAGGCATGCACGCGCTCGATGAGCTCGCCCATATCACGCGCCGAAACGTCGCTGATGCCCTGCGAGCTCACGTCGTGATACATGACGCGAGCACTCTTGCTGCGCTGACGGAACATCACCTGCTCGAACACCGTGCGCGCGTTGTGGTGCAGGAAGTTCTTGCGGCAGGCATATGCCAGCATCGCATCAATATACCCACGCCATTCAGGCGCCTCGAAACCACGTTCCTTCGCGTTAGCCGTGTCGAAATCGCAGGCGTCGAAGAAATACGGGGTGAGCGCGAGCAGATTCTCCTTCAGCCCATGTGCGCGCTCGGCGCCACGCAGGTTGGTGGCGGCCCCGCGCTTGGCCAAGAACCCCAGGGGGATGCACGTCACGCTGGGCACGCGCTCGCCCAACTCGCGGGAAGCCCACGCACGTACATGGGAAAGCAGCTCGCCCACCTGGGGCTGCTTTTCCTTCGGCGTGACCAGGTGGAACGTCTCGCCTTCGGTGTCGTCACGCAGCAGCAAGCCTACAAGAGCACGCGCCACGTAGTCGACGGGAACGAGGTTCACGCGCTGCGAGGATGATATGGGCAGGAAGCGCAGCTTGCGCGTGAGTAGCAGCTTCAGCACGTAATACACGGTGTTGAACGTGGAGATACGCCCAGTGGCGCTATCGCCCACGATCATGCCGGGGCGGAAGATAGAAAACGGAAGCCCGCTCGCGCGCACCAGTGCCTCGGCCTGTGCCTTGCTCTCCTCGTATGCGCTGTTGAACGCATGCTCGGGCAGCTCTCCCGCGGGAATGCGCCCCGACATCGAGCCTGCCACATATGCCGTGGACACGAACGCGAAGCGCTTCAGGCAGCCGGTTTCGTGCAGGCGCTGGGCCAGGCCAAGCGCAGCACGCGTGCCTCCCACATTCACGCGTTGCATCTCGTCGCGCGACTTCATGATTTCCACCTGCGCGGCGGCATGCACGACATACGTGCACGATTCCGTTACACGCTGCAGGTCAGACACGGAAAGCCCCAGGTCAGGGGCGGCAAGATCGCCGACGATGGGAATAACGCGCTCGCCCACGGCTTCGCGCAGATCGGGCAATTCCCACCAGAGATTGCGCAAGCGCGTACGCGCAGAGGCCTCGTCGGCCGCGCGCACGAGCGCATACACCGTCACGTTAGGACGGGCAAGCAGCTCCGCCGTCACGAACGTGCCAAGGAATCCCGTGGCACCCGTGAGGAATACGCTTTCGCGGACGTCGTTCATCGCCACTACCTCTGCCCCGCTCGAACCGCGGAATCGCCCAGATTGCGGATGGGAGCCTCGAACGGCTCTGCCGACATCGCAGAAGATGCGTTCAACGCCGCCTGACGCTCACGCAGATAAGCATTGACCATGCCTTCCATCTGGTCAACCATGGCATGCATCTGGCCCTGGTACTCGCGATTCGACGTGCGAATGGTCTCGCGAATGTTCGTCTCGTTCGCATCGATGTACGACATCGCCGACTTAATGTGGCTCGCCAGGTCGGGGTCATCGGCCGCAAGCAGCAGATGCTCGGAAAGGCCCATTTCATCCATGGTGTTCTTCAGACGCTCGTCCATCGAAACGGCCACGGTGGGCACCGCGGCAGCCATGCTCAGCACGTTCGCGTGATAGCGCGACGTCACCAGGAGGGAAAGGCGACGCAGCACCGCGGTCATGTCGTAGGCATTATGGTCGCGCGCCAGAAAGACGGAATACGGCGCATCGATGAGCTCGGAAAGACGCTGGCACGCACGCGCATCCAGGCGTTCCATGCCCAGCAGCACCGCGTGGCAGCCCGTGAGCACATAACGCGTGTTGATGGCATCGGCGAGCGCGTGAATATAGCGCTCGAACTGGTCGTCGCGCTCAGGCGAGGTGCTGAAGAAATACCACTTCGCAAAGTTGTTCGACCAGTCGCGCGTGATGGCCGCGCGGATGGCCTTTGCCAGCGAGGGGCGCACCGGCCAGCAGAAGGGGTCGATGGCAGCCACGCCCATGAGGGGCGCCTTGCCATCCCAGCCATCGGCACGCAGCTGCGCCTCGATTGCCGGATTCTCGCGCTCGACCTCGAAATCCCACGCGGCATCGGTGCCCGCATGGGCCTTCAGGCCCAGCTCGCGCACGCGCTCGAGCGAAGCCTCGCTGCGGGCGATGTATTCGACCTCCGAGAATTCCTTGCGCACCGTGCGCTCAAGGAACTCGTCCATCTGGCCCGCTTCCGTGCCTAGGGCGATGCAGGGCTTGCCTTGCGCTTTCATAATGCCCGCGGCCTCGGCGAAGAACAGCGTGAGCGCGTTGGCAAACTTGCTCTTCAGCGTGGAGCCTTCGCACAGGATGACGACGTCGTTTTCCGAGCACGCCTTCAGCGTAGCCATGGGATACAGCGAGCTGAACTCGAACGATGCGACGTCGCTGTCGAAATAGCAATCGGTCGTGGCGCGGTCGAGCGTCATGACCGTGATCTGGGCCTGGTCGCCGAAGCGCTCGCGCACGAAACGCGCGATTTCCGCCGTGCGCACATCCGCGCCGGTGTTACCAGCACCGTTATACCCCACCAGCAGAAAACGGATGGGCTGGCCGGGCTTCCATTCGCTATAGCACACGAGCCCAATGCGCGACAGGGGCTTCGCGAGCACCGAAGCGCGCGCGAGAAGACGAACGACAATATCCAACAGACGATCCATGCGGAATACTCCTTGCAATACCTCAATATCGCAAAGAATAGTAGCACGCTATCTAATTGTGTACAATGCTTTATACGGAGTCTTCGCTAACTTGTAAACCTACGGGTGTATTTACCGCTCGACGAGGCTGGATCCGAAAGGCGCGATAGCGAGGCGCGCCATCTTGAAAAGCTGCAGGCCAAAGGGAATGCCCACGACGGTGATGCAAAACAGGGCGCCCATGATAACGTAGGCAATTGCGGCCCACAGGCCGATGAGCAGGAACCATACGACATTCGCCAGGAACGACGGCGCTCCGCCGCCATAGACGATTTCCTTGCCGAACGGAGTAAGCGTAAGCGCGGCCATGCGGAACGAAATGCGTCCCAGCGGAATGCCGATGATGGAGACATAGAAAACGATTCCCGCCAGGCAGAAGCCCAGAGCCGTGATCCAACCGCCCGTGAGAATCCAGATGATGTTGCCGATAGTACGCATGACGCTCCTTATCTCGTGCCATTAGACACCATGATACCCATCCTCGCATTTGGCATGTACCAAAATGCGTACAAACAAGTAATTCGATGCCCAAGCAACACTATGCGTCATAAAACAAAAAGGCCCGCCCCGCAGGTGCGGGACGGGCCATGGCATGGAAATGCCCCCCATGAGCGCGCCGCCCTATCCTCCCCCGGACTACACCGCAGTACTTTCGGCGAGGAGGGGCTTACCTGCCGAGTTCGGAATGGGATCGGGTGATCCCCCTCTCCATGGTCGCGCTCATGGGGGGCGTTCCCCCAAATCGCTCATATGCGATTGTCAGGTCCGGCGGGAGCCGGCTACCCTGGGTGCCGCATAGCGTTCGTTGATCGTGACTAGACATGCGCGATGTGAATAGAAGAGCTCGGGCTATTAGTACCGCTCGCCTGAACGCCTCGCGGCGCTTGCA
>NZ_JAZZJS010000041.1:0-18527 GCF_056180635.1 Denitrobacterium sp.
TGCCGCAGGTGGGGCACAGCTCCTCCTGCGCCTCGATCTTGCCCTTCGGCAGCGGGTAGGTAACGTCGCAGTCGGGCCAACCGGCGCAGCCAATGAACATCGAACGCGTCTTCTGGCTTGCGCGAAGCTGCAGGTCTTTTCCGCATTTCGGGCACTTGCCCACGTAGGCGTCGGCAGCCACGGCATCGGCCAGGGCCTCCTTCACCTCTTCGGAATGGGGCATGAGCTCGGCGAGCTGCTCGCCCAGAAGGGCACGCGAATGGGCCACGACGCTCTCGCGCGTGTTCTCGCCCTTCGCGATGTTGTCCATCTCGCTTTCGAGCTCGGCCGTCATGTCGGCCGTGGTGATATGCGGCGCGAAGCGGTCGAGTGCGTCGACGACCGCCATGCCCAGAGCGGAAGGCTCGATGGGGTCGTTCACGATGTAGCTCACGTTGTACAGGCGCTCGATGATGGCATGGCGCGTGGACTTCGTGCCCAGCCCCAGCTTTTCCATTTCCTGGATGAGGCGACCCTGCGAATAGCGCGCGGGAGGCTCGGTCTGCTTCTTCGTGAGCTCGGCACCGCCGAACCCGATGACCTGCCCGGCCTCGAGCGCGGGAAGCTGCTCATCCTTCTTCATGCCGTACGGGTAGATCTCGCGGAAGCCCTTGTGCACCATGACGTCGCCCTTGGCGGAGAAGATCTCGCCGTTGACGTCGAGGTTCACCTTCGTGCCCTCGATTTCGGCGGCATCGGAAAGCGTTGCCAGGAAGCGACGGGCGATGAGGTTGTAGAGCTTGAACTCCGCGGGACCCAGCACATCGGGGCTGGCCGCGGTGGTGGGATAGATGGGCGGATGGTCGGTGTCCTCCTGCTTTCCGCGCGTGGCATGCAGCGGACCGGAAGCCAGGAGCTGCTTGCAATACGGCGCGTAGGCCGGGTTGGCCGACAGGCGATTCACGACATCGGCGAGGTCAAGGGAATCGGGATACACCGTATTATCGACACGCGGGTAGCTGATGAAGCCATCCATGTACAGGCTTTCGGCGATGCGCATCGTGCGCGCCGGGCGAATGCCCTCGGCCGCGGCGGCGGCCATGAGCGACGTGGTGTTGAACGGCGCCGGCGGGTTCTGCTTGCGCTTGCGCTTTGCCACGTCGACGACCTTCGCCGTGGTTGCGCCCTCGACATGCTGCATGACGGCCTGGGCTTCCGCCTCTACCTTAAAGCGGGCCGTGGAATACGGCGCGGAGAACTCGATGCCGTCATCGTCGAAGGAACCGCGAATGACCCAGAAGTCCTCGGGCACGAACGCGAGACGCTCGCGCTCGCGGGCCACGATGAGGGCCAGGGTGGGCGTCTGCACGCGGCCAGAGCTGCGAACGTTGCCATACCCGGCGAATTTCACGAGCGTGAGGTAGCGCGTGAGCACCGCGCCCCAAATGAGGTCGATATCCTGACGGGAGGCACCGGCAGAAGCCAGATTGTCGTCGAGTTCGACGAGATTCTGGAACGCGTGGGTGATTTCCTCCTTCGTGAAGGCGGAATAGCGGGCGCGCGAAACGGGCGCCGTGGGGTTCTCGAGGCGAATCTGCGAGAGCGCGTCGGAGCCAATGAGCTCGCCCTCGCGGTCGAAGTCCGTTGCGATGACGATGCTATCGGCCTTCTTCGCGAGGTTCTTCAGGGAACGGATGATGTCCTTTTCCTTGGGAAGCTTCTCGATAGGCGCATACACCAGGTATGGGAGCGCATCCATCTTCCAGGTGGAAAGGAGCACGCCGTCTTCCGTGAAGGGCTTGCGCTTCTTGAACGGCGGCTTCGGCAGGGAGTCGGGCACGTTGGCCTCGACCACTTCCCCGTTGGCATCGACGCCGCGCCAGCCACCGCGCTTCTTATATACAAGCTGGGGAGCGAAATCGGGTTCGAGGATATGACCGCGCAGGCCAATGGTGACCCATTCCTCGCCCTCGACCGTGAAGCGGTACACCGGCGTGTTGTACACCTTGTCGCGCTTCGGGCTGCCCGCGCCAAGCAGCTGGGAGATCTTCTCGGCTGCGTCGTTCTTCTCTGTCACTACCAGTTTCACACGAGGCCCCTCTCTTGATTTAACGTGCGTGGGGATACCAGCCGCTTCGTGCGGCCGATTAAACAGTGCGTAATAATACATGAAAAGTTGTCGATTTGGTATTTTCTTTATCCGCTCACGCTGAATGTCGCACGCATCTTCTGCGCAGACGGCACCTCCGCCCCCGCATAGACCTATAGTATGCGCAGGGGAAAATTGAGAAAGCTGGGCTGCAGATGAACTTCAAACGCTTTCTGCTAATGGGTGGAGCGGTTGCCGCGATCGTTGTCGTGGCCGTCGCCGGATACATGTCGCTCTTTCCGAGCGAAAACGAGGCTATCGCCAAAAGCGTGGCCACTCCATCGCAACTTATTCAAACGGTGAAAACGCCCGATTCCGGGTTCCTTCAGTCGAAGGCGCCCAAGACGGTGTTCGACACCACGGGGGCAAAATCCACCATTCAAGAGGCACTGCGCGACAATGCGCAGGCAATCGCGCAGGACAGGGGCCTTTCCCAGTCATCCGTGGAGGCAAGCGTGACGGCGCTCGACGTTCCCAGCTGGACGGCCGTCGACCTGCCCAGCACGGCCACGCAGAACGGCACCTACACCATCGCATGCGAAGATTCGGAAGCGCAGATCACCACGTACCTCGACAAGTCGTACCTCACGGTAACCCTGCGCGGCCAGGACATCACGCTTTCGGTGCCGCAGAACGCGCAGCAGTATCTTTCCTACCTGGGATACGTATAAGGGAAATCGCTAATTCGCGCGGGCACTCACGCCCGCAGCCGCTTCGCGCTCCTCGCGTTCGAGCACGAGCTTCATCGCCGCGATAGCGCATTCGATCTGATCGTCGCTAGGCTCGCGCGTGGTGAGGTACTGCATCTGCATGCCAGGCCACAGCACCACTTTCACGAGCGGATTATCGGGATGGCTTCCGGCCCACTTCACCGTGATTTCGTAGCTGATGCCGGCAATGACGGGCATGAGCACGATGCGCACCACGATGACGAGCAGCAGCTTGGGAAGGCCGTCGGGCACGCCCCAGGCCCCGATGAGCGCGTTAATGGGCGTGATGGTGTACACCAGAATGGCGATAACCATAACCATGATGAGGAAGGCAGTTCCGCACCTCACGTGCAAACGCGGGAAACTGCGCGCGTTTTCGGGCGTGAGGGGCAAGCCATGCTCGTAGCAGTGAATGGTCTTGTGCTCGGCACCGTGATAGCCAAACATGCGCTTGATATCGGGCATGAGGCCGATGAGCCAGATGTAGGCCACGAACACGCACACGCGCAGCACGCCATCGACGAGGTTCCACGCCAGGGTAGCCTGGTCGTATTCGCCCACGAGAATGTTGGTGATAGCCGCAGGCGCAACGATGAACAGAACGATGCCCAGGATGAGGCCCAGCACCATGCTCGCCGTCATGGCGCCATGGGAAAGCACGCCCTCCGATTCGCCTTCCGCATGCTGTTCAGCCTGCTCGGCACTACCCTCTTGGGCAACCGCAGGCTCTTCGCTCCCTTCGTCCTCTTCGGCGAAGGCATGCATAGCGGCAATTTCAAGCGCCTTGTAGCCTAGCGCAAGCGATTCCACGAACGCCGTGCACCCGCGCACCACGGGTACGCGCAGCCAGCCGTTCTTCGCGCGACCACTGGCAAGGTCGTGCTCTTCCGTGTAAATAGTTCCCTGCGGCTCGCGCACGCCAACCGCCCAGTTGAACTTCCCGCGCATCATGACGCCTTCCAGAAGCGCCTGACCGCCAACGTGCGTTTTCAGGGCACCGTCTTCGGAAAACGCGCGGGAGAGATCGGATTTCTTTTTCATGGGACCTACTTACACGGGACAGAGCACAAACTATATGAACGGCCTACAGGCTCGCTCGGTCGATACGCGGATACGGCTCGCCGCACGTCATCTTGCCCTCGGGGCAATGACCGCGCACGCAGCCAGGGCCGGCATCGGCGAACACGTACGGCGCAAGCGGACGCACGAGCTCGAGCATCTTCCATGCGAGCTCGCGGATTTCCCACTGCGCACGATTGCAGCAACGCTCGGAGAAGAAATGATACAGGGTACGCGCGTTCATGGTAACGACGATTTTCGACTCCGCCGCATTGGGGAGCAAATAACGTGCGTCTTCCGCGGGAATGCCCAGCTCAAGAAGCTTCGCGTATGCATCGGTAGCAGCATCGATGGCCTGCTGGTAGATAGCGGCGGCCTCGTCGCTCTCCTGCACCGTATGGGGCGTGACAACCGCTACGCCCTGCTTGAACTTCACGTACCTCTGGCTCTGCTGGTTATAGCTGGCGATGCGATGACGCACGAGCTGATGCGTGAGCGCGCGTGACACGCCGTCGATGGCGAACGTGAACGAAGCGTGCTCGAGCGTGCTGAAATGCCCGCTGCCCATGATGGTGGAAAGGACGCTGCGAACGCGCTCTTCGGGCATCGTTTCCATGAGCTCGGATGCTCCCACGGGCGCATAGCACAGACGCGCCGCCGTGGCGATTGCCCGTTCCGGATCGGGGGTGTGGTACAGAAGTTCAACGTGCATAAGCTACCTTCTTCCCGTTCGAGAATAATCTGCCTACAACATGTTCTACAATACCGTCAGCAAGCTACGAAAGAAGGGGCAAGATGACGAATCCGCATAACTCGCAGCCCAACGGCGAAACCATTTCCATGCTCCAGGAGAGCGACTGGAACGAGGAATGGAAACGGCTTCAGCGCATACGCCGCAGCGCCGACGACGCGCAGTACTGGAACGCGCGCTCGAAGAACTTCAGCAGCAAGGACTCCCCCAGCCCCTACGTGTCGGCGTTCCTGGAAATGGCCGAAATAGCACCCGGCGAAAGCGTTCTCGACATGGGTTGCGGCACGGGCAGCATCGCCGTACCGCTCGCACTGGCGGGAAGCCACGTGATTGCGGCCGACTTCAGCCAGGGAATGCTCGACGAGACGAAGGCGCGCATGGAAACCGCATCTGCCGAACACGGCACCGACCTTTCCGCCCTTGTCGAACGCAAGCTTGTAAGCTGGGACGATAACTGGGATGAGCATGGCATGGGCGAAAACTGCGTCGACGTGGCCATCGCCTCGCGCTCCATCGCCACGCACGATCTGCGCGCATCGCTCGCAAAGCTCACGCATGCGGCGCGCAGGCAGTGCTGCATCACGCTTACCACGGGTTGCAGCCCGCGCATGGACCGCAACGTTCTCAAGGCCGTGGGCGTGAAGAACCGCCACGGCAACGATGCCCAATACGCCTGGAACATCCTCGCCAACGATGGATTCGAGCCCACCTGCCGCTACATCCGCAGCATCCGACGCGACACGTTCGCGAACCCCGAGGAAGCCGCCGCCGATTTCGGGCGCATGATCACCGACACGCTCGACCCCGCCGACACGGAAGGCATCGAGGCCGCCATGCGCAACCTGCGCATCTGGCTCGCCGACAACCTAGTGGAAAACGAGGAAGCGGGCACGCCCGACAGCAAGGGCAATCCGCAAAAGGCTCTGCGTCTGAAAATCCCGCGCGTCATCACCTGGGCGTTCATTTCCTGGAACGTGAAATAGAGCGACACCTACGCGCGCGCATGGTCGAGCAGCACGAACAGCTCCTCGCGGGAATGCACCTCGAGCTTCTGGTAGATGTGCTTCACATGCGTGCGCACCGTGCTTTCCGAGATGAAGAGCTTTTCCGCGATGAACGCGTTTGAGTGACCCCTGCCCAGATAGGAAAGGATTTCCGTTTCGCGGCGCGTGAGCTTCGATGCGATGGCCCCGGGGATGGGCACGGTCGACGAACGCGGCTCCTCCGCGGACGCATGCGAGCCACCCGCAACGCTCACCACGCCCGCATCGACATCGTCGCTGGGAACGGATACCGCCGTGATGGTGCGCCACGATTCCAAGCCCAGTGAAATGAGCATGAGCGCGCAGTACACCGCAATGAGCACGTAGATGAGCGGCTCGTACGCGGAAAGCCCGCCAAACACGTTCACCCACATGAGACCACAGAGCGAAACCACGCCGCCCAGGAAGAGCGAGCATCCCACCACGAACGCCGGGTAGAATTCCCCCGCGTGGAGCACGGCGATGATCTGGCTGAGCGCGATGATGGCGAGCGCCGACAGGAAGATGTACACGAGCCAAAGCGCCGCCCCATGCGGAAGCGTATCGGCGGGAAAGCTCACGAACACGATGACGATGCCGCCGATGACGGGAGCGACGACGCGATACACGAACGACGCAGCGGGCTTGTCGGTGCGCACGAGCAAGACGGGCGCGATGAGCACGGCGGCGATGATGGCGCCCAGGTACTCCGCATCGACGACGCCCCACGCCAGAACCTTGTTAACGCTCATCATGAACGTGTAGATGACCAGGCCAATTACGGGCAGGTGAAGCATATGCAGCAGGTTGCGCGTAGATAGCGCCGCCTCATCGGGAGAGGGCGCATCGCATAACGCATACGGGGGCACCGGCTTCATCGCGAACGGGGCGATGCCACCCACCGCGGCGAAGGCCACGTACAGGCCACCACGCACGAAGAGCGGAAGCGCCTGGAACACGATGCCCATCACTGCCGTGGCTATGCACAGCAGGCAGCTGCAGACGAGCGCCTCGCGAAACGCGAGCGCGGAAAGATACGACGCCCATTGCACGGTGATGAACACGATCGTCGCCCCGCATACGGCCCCGATTGCAGCCACGATGCCATAGGGAATGGCAGCTCCCAGCGAAAGGGCGACGAACCCCACGATGGAAAGCGCGTACAGCACGCTCGCCACAAGGCCCGCCCCACGCGATAGCACCGTGGGCGTGCGACGCGACTTGATGGCGCACGCAAGCGAGACCACCGCGAGCGCGGCGAACATCGAGTAAATGAAATAGGGCATGAAGCCCACGGGACCGTTGCCACGGAACACCGAGGCATTGGGCGAGAAAATGGGAATGGTTACCGCGAAGAGACCGAACAGCGCAATGCGCGCATTGAGGTTTCGTATGAGAGAAGCCACGTCTTATTGCCCTCCCTGCAAGATTGACGTTCAGGCGATTATACATCCCGAACTTGAAGGCAAGCCAAAGCCGAAATAGCGCTGAGCAGGCATTTCGAAAAAATACCCCAAAACCGCGATACCCCATCGCACGCCCTCTGCACCCAAATACCCCATTTCCGTAATTACGCGAACGGCACGCGAACCCTACGTTAGAGGCAGGTTAGGAACTTGGGCGCATCGAAGCGCCGCGCCGCTCACGCTGCGGCGTTCAGACTAGATGGAGGGAACCATGACCGATCATGCAAAGCTCACGCGTAGGAATTTCCTGAAGGGCGGCGCCATCGCCTCGCTCGCCCTGGGAAGCGCCGGGGCCCTTTCCGCTTGCTCTTCCCCCAAGGCCAAGAGCGAAGCGACTGCGGAAGGCACCGAGTCTTCCTGGAAAACCGCGCCAAGCGAAGTGACGAGCTTCCAGAACTCCACGTCCTGCGATGTCGTCGTCGTGGGCATGGGATACGCCGGAACCACCGCGTTCCGCGAGCTCGCCGAAGAGGGATACGACGTCATCCTCATCGAGAAGCAGGCCGAAAGCACCTTCGCGGCCGTGGGCAACGAATTCGCCGCGCTGAACGCGAAGGTCCTGCAGGACCGCGGCGTGCCGCACATCGACCCCGTCGAGTTCTTCCAGAACTGGATGAAGATCACGGGCAACAGCGCCAACCAGGACCTCGTCATGAAATTCGCGCTCAACTCCGAAGCTAACAGCAACTGGTACCTCGACCAGTGCTCCGAAGCCGACCTAGCCACGATGACCACGTCCTTCTTCCCCAAAACCGAGCATCAGATGGACGAGCTTTCCGGCATCAAGTTCTGGCCGAGCGTGTGCAGCTTCTACGGCGACTGCAACGAGACCAAGCTCCTGGGTTACAACCGCGCTGCAGGCGAGAAGGCCGGCGGCCAGGTGAAATGGGAGGAGCAGGGCTACTACGTCATCATGGACGACGGCAAGGTGGCCGGCATCGTGACCAAGACCTCCGCGGGCTACAACAAGTACGAATGCAAGGCGGTCGTGCTGGCCACGGGCGGTTTCGGTGGCAATCAGGAAATGATGAACGACCTGATGTACGACGCATACGGCAACCTGGTTGGCGACGAGAAGCTCTCCAGCATGAGCACCAACGACGGCGCGGGCGTGAAGATGGCCTACTGGGCCGGCGCGCACCTGGAAACCACGCCCATCCCCGGCATGAACTTCCGCGGCCTTTCCGTACCCGGCAAGATGAACTGCCTGCCCCAGGCCGTATGGATTGACGAGAACGGCAAGCGCTTCTGCAACGAGTACTACCCCACCAGCGAGCAGCGCGGCCTGACCACGCAGATTCGCGCACGCAAGACGAAGTTCGCCGTCTGCGACGCGAACTTCCCCACGTACCGCCAGTACACCATCCCCCAGCACGCCGGCTTCACCGCCAGCGAGGAAAACATCGCAAGCCTGCAGGAGAGCCTGGACAAGGCCTATGCGGTATTCAAGGGCGAAGCCAAGGCCGAAGATTCCTCGGCTGAAGGCGGAGCGGGCCCGATGACCACCGTCACCTACATCGCCGACGACACGCTCGAGGGCCTGGCCGGCCAGCTGGGCCTGACAGGCGAAGCCAAGACGAACTTCGTCGCCCAGATCGAGGAGTACAACGCCTACTGCAAGGCAGGCGCCGACCAGCAGTACGGCCGCGACGCCGCGGTGCTCTTCCCCGTTGACACGCCGCCGTTCTACGCCTGCACCTTCGACCCCGAATTCGGCGAGACGATGGTGACCTGCGGCGGCATCATCACCGACGGCGAGCAGAACGCTCTCGACGAGAACTTCGAGCCCATTCCCGGCCTGTACGTGAGCGGCAACGACTGTGGCAAGCGCTTCGGCTACGAGTACATCACGCCCATCCCCGGCTGCAGCCTGGGCATGGCAATCGTCCTAGGCCGCGAAGCCGGTAAGAGCGTCGGCAAATTCCTGAAAGCCTAGCGCATTTCACGCACGCACGGGGCCATTTTCCCTCCCAGCAGACCCCGTTGCATGGCAAGCCCCGCCAGCGCGTACGAGCGCGGCGGGGCTTTCACGTATATGCAGGGGCTGAAGGCTCGCTAGAGCTCGACGCGCTCGAACATCTCCCTCCCCGCCCCGCAGATGGGGCATGCGAAATCATCAGGCAGCTCGTCGACGTACTCAATATGCCCGCAGAGCATGCAGCGCCACCCCACCTTGGGAGCACCACCCGCTTGCTGCGCGTCCGCAGGGGCACCTTCCCCTTCGATGTACGACGACGCCTTCGGAGGCGTCTTCCCACCTTTCACCTGATGATAATAGGCATAGGTCATGGGAGGCTGCGTCGAGAGCGTTTCGGCTTGCTCGACCAGGCCGATGAAGAGCATATGGGATCCCAGGTCGAGCGTATGCTGCACCTTCACGGAAAAGCGGGCGCATGCGTGCTCGGCCACGTACGGCATACCCGCCGCGTCGAAGCACGTCTGAACCTGGGCGAACTTGTCGATTTCGTAAGAGGCGTGAAAGCCGAACGTGCCGATGAGCTCCATCGTGGCCGTTTCGTCGAGCACGCTCACGGCGAACCGACCCGCCTGAAGAACGGCGCCGCATGTGGCGTTTTCCTTGTTAATGGCCACGCTGCACTGAGTGGGCTTAGACGTTACCTGGGAAAACGTGTTCACAACGCAACCGGCGCTTCCATCATCCCCCTTCGCGGAAACGATGTAGAGCCCATAAGACAGCGTGCGAAGCGCCTTGGTGTCCAGCATGGAATACCGCCCTTCCTCAGATGGTCCGATGAGGGCATTGTACCGCCGCCAGTCGCTCCCGTTGGTAACGGTTTGGAGCGCATGCGCTCAGTGTCCCGAAGACGCATGAAGGCATCGCGCCGGGAGGTTGGCGCGATGCCCAAAGGAGGTCGGTCTGCGGTACATACGCGCACGTGAGGGAGGAGAGGTGGCGCCCTGCCGCAGACACGGGAATAGGTTGGAGACTCAAAGCCCGGAAAGGGAGACTCTCGGAAGGCCGCAGCCTGGCTGGGACGCGAAGACGCACCCCAGCCAGATTCGCTCTAGTACATGGGGAATACCGATCCGCCCATCTGGTAGAACACGATGCGCAGGCAGATGGCTGCGACGAAGGCGGCGGCTATGCCCACCACGCCCCAGACCTTCCATTCGGCCTGCTTCTTGCCCATGTAAGCAGCCACAACGCCCACCAAGGCCGCGATGATGGCGCACGCCGTTGCGGGAAGCACGTCGCCCGCGAACGGCGAAGCGCTTACCGCATTGGTGATGTCACGCGTGGGCGACGTCGGATCGAACCAGTTCTCCACCGTGAAGAACGCGCTCGTGGCAGCCGACATGGCGATGACGTACACCACGGTGAGCGCAGCGTTGGCAACATGGCCGATAAGGTTCACCTTGCCGCTGTATTCCGCGGCTTCGCCCTTCAGGAAGGCCAGAAGCGCCATGGTCGACGCGCCCAGGGCGCAGCCGGCGCCTAGAATCGAACCAATCTGGGCGATGGTATTCCACGCAGGACGGGAAGCCATCATATAGCTATGCGCGCATACCACCAGCAGCAGGGCGGACACCACGATGGCGACGATTGCGAGCCACGAGGGAATCTCCGACCCTTCGCCACCGCGACGCAAGTACACGAAGAACAGCACCATCACGATAACGAGCACGACGATGGCGATGAGCTCCTGCGTAATGCCGCTCGTGATATGGCCAAAGCCATTAAAGATGCGCTCCCAATGCTGCAGGTGCATGAATACAGCGATACCGCCGATAACGAGCAGGATGAACGCCGTGACGAGCGCACTCATCTGAGCCTTCGCCCCCTCGCCACGCAACGCGTAGAGGCCCTGGGCGCCGAAGAGGCCGGCTGACCATGCCATGAACGTGGTAAAGAGGATAAGAGGCCATTGCAATTCCATGGGTTACTCCTTTCCCTGCCACGTGCGATTGCGCAGGATATAGGCAATCTGGGGTCCATTGCCGACGTCGGTGAGATGGTAGACGTCGCTGTCCTTCCACGCCTCCAGCCATTCGGAAGCGGTCGTGCGCGATTCCTGCATGTCCTCATACGAAGTTGACAAGTCATGCGTGGGCGCGGGCGCCTCGAAGGTGCCGATGCCCTTTTCCACGTCGCCGAAGAAGCGGGCGCGCGAACCGCACTGCATGACGCACTGGGGCAGCTCGCCCTGGGAAATGCGCTGCTCGCACAGGGTGCATTTCTCGACCACGCGCTCTTCGTCGTTCAGGTAGCGCACGCCATAGGGGCAGGCCATGACGCAGAACTGGCAGCCGATGCACTTGGACTTGTCAATCTGCACAGTGCCGTCCTCGAGCTTATGGGAAGCCTGGGTCGGGCACACCTTCACGCATTCGGGGTTCTCGCAGTGCTGGCACTGAATGGGAAGGAAGTACATTTCCACATCGGGCCACTGGCCACTGCCACCCACCTTGGGCGTGGGGCCAATGCGCAGCGTCTTGATCCAGAAGTCGCCGGGGCGCACGCCATTGACCGTTTTGCACGCCGTCGAGCAGGCAAGACAGCCCACGCAGCGGTTGAGGTCGGTCACGATACCATACTGAGTCATTTACATCACGCTCCCATCCCACTCGGGCTCGCCCTGCACGCGGGAACGGATGCCGGTACCGGTGGGCAGCCACTGGCGCAGGCGCGGGTCGGACGCATCGTGGATGCATTCGGTTCCGTTGGGGTCGCACGGTACGGGGTTGCCGAACGGGGAATTCTCCGCCGTAGCCTTGTACACCACCGTGGGCGTGGAACGCATCGTGGCGCATCCGCCAACGCAGCATTGGCCATACGGGTCGTTAACGACGTTGATGCCCACTAGCTCGAATCCATGAGAAGCGTTATCGAACTCGGGGAACCACCACTGGTGATTCGCGTTCACCACGCCTTCGGAAATGCCGTAGTACAGGTCGAGCACCTCGCGAATCTTGCCCCACGGGGTTTCGATCCACACCCAGTCGCCCTGCTCGAGTCCGAGCTTTTCCGCATCCTTCGGATTCATCTCGATGCGCGGCGAAGGCCAGAGCTCGCGGCACCAGGGAAGCTGCCTGTGCTCGGAATGGAAGTACACCGGCTGGCGGGAACCCGTAGTCATCAGGAAGATGTTATCGGGATACTTCTTCAGGGTCGCGGCGTAGTTGTGATTCATGAAGTACGTGTCGTCGGCCTGGTCAACCTTGGCCGCATCGTAGAGCTCGGGCTTCATGACCGGCGAGTCGGTGGGCTCGCGATACAGGGGGAAGCGATCGTCGTCGCCCTGGAAATGGGGCAGGTCGCTCTTAGCCCAGCGCGCGTCGCTGCTGTAGTCGCTCACCAGCTGGTCGTTGTCGAGGATGGGCAGTTCCTGGCCCATGTTGCAGATATACGCCTCGCACGTGAGGGACCAGATTTCCACCAGGCCCGACGGGGTCATGAAACCGGGATGAGTGTCGAGCAGCGGGAAGAGGTTGAAGCCGCCCTGCTGTCGACGCCAGCCCATCTCGTGACGGCGGAACGTGCCCCAGCGCTCGGGATGCCAGGTGCGGCAATCCATCCAGCCATGGTCGGTGAACCACTGCTTGGCCTGCGCCCACGTGGGTCCATCGGGATACATCTCGGTCTTCCATTGGTCGACGTTATCCTTCAGGATGCGATCGTGGTCGGGCCACAGGTAGCTCGCCTTGCCGTTGATGGCATTCGTATACTCATCGCCCAGCTTCTCGGTCCACTTCGCAACATTGGTCGAGCTCGTAGGCTTAACCTTGAGGATGTATTCCTCGGAGCTGCCGGTAGCGGTAGTGTCGCGCGTGTTCCAGGGCACGCCCATAGCACGATACATGCCGCAGTTCCAGTCTGGGTCGTAGATAGCCTCGCCCGGGGCCTCGATGGCCTTGCAACCGCAGCCAAACATGCCGCCTGCACCCTGCGATACGCGCGTGGTGTCGATTTCCATCCAGTGATGGCACGGAAACACGACGTCGGCATTGCCGTTCGTGGGGCAGAACCACAGATTGATATCCACGAAGAAATCGAGCTGCGTCATGGCATCCCATGCGCGGGCGATGTTCGCCATGTTCATGATGTCGCCCGACTGGCACACGCCGCCATGGAGCGCATAGGGCGTGGGCTTTACGTTGTAGCCCACTTCCTTGTTCTCGTTTTTCATGCACAGCGACCAATCGGGATCCTGCAGGCCACCATCCCATACGCAGTTGGCATCGACCCAACGCGCCCAATAGCGGTTCAGCGGGAAGCGCTCGGCGTCGATTTCGCCGGCATCGCGCGTGAAGATAGTCTTGGGGTTCGGCCAGGCCTGGGAAGACCTCATGGCTCCACCCATGCGCTTGGCGATGATGACCGCCTCGTCGTGAGTGGGAACCTTGTTGCCGTAGCGCTCGGCCAAGGGCGATTTCTCATCGATGAGATACTGCACGAAATCCTGCATGTACGAGGCCATCTCGTCGAGGCTCTTGTCGCGGCCGGGCCACGTCTTCGCGCTATCGCCGTACGGATCGGACGCCTGCATGTTGGAACGGCCGGGGTTGCCGTCGAACTGGCTCTTGCACGAACCGCGGTTGCCTGCAGGCTCGTCGGCGTTGCCGGTCACGCAGCTGAGCATCTGCAGAACGCGACAATTCTGAATGGCGTTGCCATTCTGGTCCGTAGCAAGCTGGAAGTGAATGCCGCCGTTGCCATGGCGCGCATCCACGCGCGTGGTCCAGGTCTTCACGGCCTTCTCGTTCAGCTCGCCGGAAACTCCGGTGATTTCCTCCACCGTATCCCAATCGTACTGGCTCGTAAGGTCGTGGAAGCCATCCCAGACCGTACGGCACTTGTACGTCTTGCCGTCGCGCAGCGTCACCTCGACCTCGCCAGGGAACAGCGCGGGCTTCTTGGGCAGGCCAGCCGGATTGGTCGTCGCTCCCTTCTCGTTGCCGGCATCCCAATAGGAATCGAAGGAGCTGTCGGCAGGATCGCACCATACGCTGGGGTCAGGCAACCAGCCATCGGCCACCAGGCCCGTAAGCGGATGCGGGATGAACGAGCCCGTGGTGGGAACCTTGTGCGTCTCGCCTTCCCACTTGCCCTCTTCCGCATCCCAGTAAGTCAGGCGATTGTTGTTCTCATCCCACACCATGAAGCGCTGGTACTTGCCACCCTCCTTGATGTCGGCTTCGGTGATGAGCTTCGTGCGCATATCGATGCCGCCGTTACCTTCGGCCAGCCAACCATCGGTGAGCCAGGGCTTATCATCGCAGTACAAAAACGGGGCATTGCTCCAACGACGCACCATGGTGTCGTCGTACGCCTCGTTTTCGATGACCCAGTTGAACCAACCCAGGGCAAGCGCTCCGTCGGTGCCTGGGCGCAGGGGCAACCAGATGTCGGCTTCCTTTCCCAGCGGCGTGACGCGGGGGTCGACGTCGATGTGGCACGTCGCATGGGGCGCCACGTCGGAAATGGTTCGGTTCGTGGTGTCGTAGTTGGAGTACTCCACAGCGGTACCCCACTGCAGGTACACCTTGGGCTCCGCTTCGACTTCCATCCAGGGCGAGCCCATCTCATCGGTCATGATGCCACCCCAATGGCGCGGACCCTTGCACACCTGGTAGGCCAGGTGCGCATTGGGCGTGCCGAAGAGCTGCTTCATGCCCTGATATGGCCCGAGCGACCACACGCGCGACGTGCCGCACATCACGAAGATGCTCTGACCGCCGTACTTGTCGACGCATTCGCCCAAACCCGCTCCGGCCAGCTCGAACGCTTCGTCGAGCGTGATGCGCACCCAACCGGGATCGTCAGAGCCCTTGGGGTTGGTGCGCTTGACCGGATAGCGGAGTCGATCGGGATGATACGCCGCTTGTATGGAAGACTGCGACTTAGCGCAGCAGTGACCGCGGCTCTGAGGCGCGCTTTCGTCTCCCTCGACTTTTATGGCTTTGCCATCCTGCACGGTAACCCACACACCGCACTCGACCTTACCGCACGCACGGCAGCATGTACGCACATGCTTCAGTTCGCCGGTAGAGGTGTTGCTCGTCTCGGCTAAAGCCTGCATGGGCTCGATGGCCCCAGAGCTGAGCGCGGCAGCGGCACCAGTGATTGCCAGCGTCTTCATGAACCCGCGACGCGACATGGTGAGCTTTGCCATGTAATCCCCACCTTTCTCTCTCTTCGCTTTCCGTCTGCTTGTTTCCTAAAAGCGAAGCACGGCGCCCCTGTCCGGCCACTCCCCTAACGGGCTTCCCCTAAGGCTCAGGCGCTCCTTTTAGGCTGATTCAATACTAGGAAGGCAAGGTTCCGAAGCTTCATAGCGCGTCGATGATTTTGCTTCGAAGCGGCATCATATATGCCATATGATTTATTGATTTGCCCAGGTAGATGACGTATTAATGCCGTATATGAACTCCTAGGTGAGTGGTAGAATGACGTGCATGGGCAGACCCCATCGGCGCCTTAGCTGGGCGCCGCAACGCGCTGGACACTACAGGGGATACGCGCGCGGGGAGGAGATGGCAGCTGTGAAGCTACCGCACATTACGGTGGAATACCGCGAAGAGGAAAGCTATGCGCTCGGGCGCATATCGATCACGCTCATTCTGGGCATGGCCGCGCATGGCGCGTGGATGTTTCTCTTCATGTTCAACGGGCCTCGCCTGTTCTTTCCCACACTCGGGAAGCCGGGCTGGGTCTTCTACACATGCTCGCTCATCACCTTTGCAACGGTGCTTCTTTGCTACGGCATCTTCCTGAGAAAAGCGCGTGCGCTCTTCGGCACGCCCGCAAAGCGCAACCGCAACAGAATGATCGCCGCCCTCATGGTGTTCGCATCCATGGTCATGATGCTTGCGGCGAATGCGCTGGGCGTGGCGCCCTACACCCTAGCCATAGCCGCAGGCGTGCTTTCAGGCATTGGCTCGGCAGCACTGCTGATGAGCTACGGCGTGTCCTTTTCCGTGTGCGACCTGCCAACCATCACCATCAGCATTTCGTTCGCCCTGTTCATAAGCGTGGTTTCGTTTGTGCTCGTGAGCACGGTGTCAAACGCATTCCCCATCACGGGAACGCTGTTCACCCTGTGCATGCCCTTCGTGGAAGTTACGTGCCTGAAGCACTGCTCGCAAAAGCTCGTCGACCATCTGCAATTCAATGACCTCACCACGCCCGTGTACACCATGCCCTTTGCGCTGCACGTGTGCCTGCCCAGCATCGCCTTCGGCATCGTGCTGGGCATCATGCGCGCACGCGTTGCACATATTCCGCAAAACCCACTGGAATTCAACGCCACGATTCTCTTCTCGCTCATGGCGGCCGTGCTGGCCCTGGGAATCATGCTCGTGTCGATGATCTTCCAGCGCAAGAACGCGAACTTCTCGTTCCGCACGCTTCTGCCCGTATGCGCCTTCCTGTTGGCGCTCCTCATCATCCCCGAGGTTAATCAATCGCCCTTCTCGACGTTTTCGCTATTCGCAGCCTACATCATGATGGAAGGCTGCATGTGGATCTTCTACGCCGACATATCACAGACGTACCGCGTGAGCGCTTTCACCGTGTTCGGATTCGGTAGGGGCAGCCTGGCTCTGGGAGCCCTCATCGCCTACCTTCTCGAGGTGTACAACGTTCCCGTATACGACACGCTAGGAAACCCCGGCGCGTTCCTGGCATTCGCGTTCGTGCTCTTCGCGTTCGGTCGCTCAATGCTTCCCACCACACGCGAGCTCAGGGAAACGCTCAAACGCGGCCGCCAATGCCCCGCGCTCATTTCCGACTACGAGCACCTGCAGAGCGAAATCGCAAGCATGCACAAAAAGGTCCTGCATGCGACCGCCACGAACGACGAAATGGCGCAGACGCGGGGGAACGCGAAGAATGTCGAGCGCGAAGAGCAGGTAAAAGAGCCAAACGAGCCGAAGCCAGGGCTCTTCAAGCGCAAGTGCTCGCTCGTCGCCGAAACGTACCTGCTCTCGCGCAAGGAAACCGAAGTGCTCTTCCTGCTGGCCAAGGGGCACAATAGCGCAGCCATTCAGGAACGCCTGTACATCAGCGCTGGCACGGCCAACACGCACATGCGCCACATCTACCGCAAGCTCAACGTGCATAGCCAGCAAGAGCTCATGACGCTCGTGGAAAGTACCTGGGTAGAGGAATAAACCCGCACCCTGGACGCCTCACGCTTCCTTAGCTGGACGTCTTTCGGGGCGGAGCGGGCACCCCCTCGCGGGACATCGTTCTCGGGTTCGCGCTCGTGGAAAGCCCACTGGGCTTTCCACGATGCTTGAACCCTTCACTGCTTCATGCTTTTATTTGGATTTTTCGCATACAGCGAAAAATCAGGCCCAGCTGAGCTGGGCCGAAGGGAGTGTTTTCAGAATGTCCCGCGAGGGGGTGCCCGCTCCGCCTTGGCAGGCGGTCGCCGTTGCGGGCTGGGGCTCGCCTGCACAGGGTGCGTGTTGGAAAAGACAAACCGTTTGGCCGATTGGGAACGATTGGCGCCTTCGGCGGGACGACAATAGTGATCTATTACATGGTGGCGGAGCCAATGACGAAGAGAACGAAGCCCAGAAGAATCATGGCGATACCGATAATGAGGACGATCGTATAGGGCTTGTTCGAGCCGTAATGAAATGGCTGAGCATCCTTGGGCTTTTTGGGGTTGTACCAGATGGTGCACGTATCCCCCACGTTATGCGCTTCCTTGCTGATGATCGTCGAGGTAATACGGTACTCAACGTCTTGCACCGCATACGAGTAAACATACGAATGGCTCACGTTGCCCTGGGAATTGCGATGCCTACGAATATCCACCAGCGTACCCTGCACCTGCTCTGAGCAGCGCTTATTCTTCCTCTTATTAATGGGATAGCAAATAACGAAGATGATGCCCAAGAGAAATAGGGCGAACCCAGCCACAAACATCATGCACCCCCAAGCCACGGCTCTGCAGTCCAGAGCTAATTATATACGACCCGCAACCCAGTAAAGCTGGTCGCGCCGGAGAGCGAAGCGAATCCGGCCCGAGGAGTTTCGACCAGGAAGTCCCTGAGGGTTCCGGCCGGTTAGCTATCAGGAGCGCCGACCACCCCGAACGAGAGCCAGCCTGGATCGTGAGCTGCGACTTCGGTCCCACGGGATGTCCCCTGCGGGGCATTCTGAAAGCAATCCCCTAGCCCAGCTTAGCTGGGCGCCGATTTTTTCGCCGTAGCGAAAAAATCAAAGTACTCGCATGAAGCAGCGAAGGGTTGGGTCCCTGGCAGCCCAGTGGGCTGCCAGGGACCCAACCCGAAAGCGATGCCCCGCAGGGGACATCCCGTGGGACCGAAGTCGCAGCTCACGATCCAGGCTGGCTCTCGTTCGGGGTGGTCGGCGCTCCTGATAGCTAACCGGCCGGAACCCTCAGGGACTTCCTG